>CAUBUJ010000073.1 GCA_958439155.1 uncultured Veillonellaceae bacterium | reverse complement strand
ATTGATACGTTGAAGAAATTGGCCAAACAGGACAAGCTGATATAAAACAGAAAAAGAAGAAAGCGTGAACATGCCTTGCTTTCTTCTTTTTTATTTCTACCTTCTCCTCCTTGCCGGATGGCGTCATGGGAGCGGGATCCGCGGCCTGGGGTCTGAGGTCGGAAATAAAAGCTGTCAGCTTTCAGCCAACAGTTGTCAGCAGGAAGCGGAGGATCTTTCTGAGCGACGCCGCATTTTCTTGTGTGTTCTCTGCTGAAAAGATCGTCATCTCGAGCGGATGTACAAGGGTTAGGTGACAGTGTCGTATCGAGGTGTAATGACGCACAGAGTCGAGAGATCTTACGTATTCTTCTAACGATGAGGCTCTTTCAGAGTCCTTCATTTTTGCTAAAAGCGTGTCATGGGAGGTGGAGTCTGAAGACGGGAGTCTGGAGCCGGAAGAGGGAAGCGGAAATAAAAGCTGTCAGCTTTCAGCGATCAGCTGTCAGCAGAAAGCGGAAGGACTTTTTATAAAAAATCCGCCGGAGGCGGCACCTCCCCTCTTAACTCTAAACTTTGCGCTCTGCGCTCTCCTTCAGGTACAAGACGCAATGGACGTCATCCAGTCTGAAGGGAAAGAGGAAGCATCCAAACCATCTCTTGACAAATTCTTCTTTTCTGTGTATCCTATCTTATGTAGCAAATGTCGGGACGTAGCTCAGTTTGGTAGAGCGCTACCTTGGGGTGGTAGAGGTCGCATGTTCAACTCATGTCGTTCCGACCATTTTTTTTTACTCGAAATGAGGTCATCTGGTATGAACAGAATCAAATCAGTCATGCTTTTGACACTGCTCAGTGTGATTTTGATGGCCATCGGGGGCGCTGTCGGCGGATCAAATGGTGCGCTGGTGATGCTCATCATTTCTCTGGTCATCAATTTCATCAGCTATTGGAATTGTGATAAAATAGCATTAAGGAGCTACAACGCGCAGCCTCTCACGGAAGAGGAAGTGCCGGAGCTCTTTGATCTGGTGCGGGAGCTCACAACGCGCGCCCATATGCCCATGCCGCGGCTTTATATCATTCCCACCGATGTGCCCAACGCATTTGCCACCGGGCGGGATGAGAATCATGCCGCGGTGGCCCTCACAGAAGGGCTTATGACCATGCTGAACCGGGATGAACTGGCCGGCGTGATCAGCCACGAGCTGTCCCATATCAAGCACAGGGATACGCTCATTATGACGCTTGCCGCGTCCATCGCGGGCGCCATCAGCTGGATCGCCAATATGGCCCAGTGGGCGGCGATTTTCGGAGGCGGCCGGGATGAGGAAGGGCACAGCACGAATCCCATCGCCCTCATGGTGACGGCAGTGGTGGCTCCCATCGCGGCCATGGTCATTCAGATGGCGCTTTCCCGGTCCCGGGAATTCATGGCCGACGCGACAGGCGCGGAGATTTCCGGAAAACCTCTGGCCCTGGCGAGCGCTCTCGAGAAACTGGACGATTATGCCCATCACCAGGTCATGGCGAATGCGACGCCTGCTTCTTCCGGACTTTTCATCATCAATCCGCTTTCGGGCGTGAGAAGCATGGCGGCCAATCTGTTTTCCACGCATCCCTCTACAGAGGAGCGTATCAAAAAGCTGCGGGAAATCGCGGCGAGAATGCATTAATGCAAGGAGGATTCTATGGCAGACATTCAGGAAACACTGGTACTGGTAAAGCCGGACGGCGTGAAGAAGCACATTTGCGGCGAAGTGATCAGCCGTTTTGAACGGAAAGGCCTTTCCATCAAGGCGATCAAAATGATCCAGGTCCCGGTAGAACTGGCAGAAACCCACTACGCGGAACACAAGGGCAAAGGCTTCTTCCAGGCTCTCATCGACTTCATCACCTCCGGCCCGGTGCTGGCGATGGTGATTGAAGGGGAAAACGCGGTCAAAGCTGTCCGCCAGATCAATGGCGCCACCAATCCGCTGGAAGCAGTACCGGGATCCATCCGCGGTGATTTCGCTACTTCCATCGATGAAAACGTGGTTCACGCTTCTGACGCTCCGGAAACCGCTGCCAGAGAAATCGCGCTCTGGTTCCCTGAACTGAAGAAATGAGGTAATTGTCATGGCAAAGGTTTACACCCGTACCGGTGACAAAGGGAAAACCAGCCTCTATACAGGGGAACGGGTTTCCAAAGCAAGTCTCCGGGTAGAAACGTATGGTACCATCGACGAGGCCGATTCCGCTCTGGGAATGGCCCGCGCTTTTGCAGCTCATGACAATGTGAAGGAAACCATCTACATGCTCCAGAAGGACCTGTGGATGCTGATGGCGGATATCGCCAGCCTGGGAAAAGAAGCGAACATCAAAGACGAAGATGTGACGAAACTGGAAAAGATCATCGACCAGTATACGGACAGCCTCGCGCCTTTGAATCATTTCATCGTTCCTGGGGAAACGAAAACTTCCGCTCCTCTGGATGTGGCCAGAACGGTGGTGCGCCGCGCGGAACGTCTCATGTGGAAATTGGGGGAAACAGAGGAGATTCACGAATCGGATCTGAAATATCTGAACCGTCTCTCTGACCTGTGCTTCACCCTGTCCCGGTACGAAGCGGAAACGAAGTAATTCACGAAGTAAGCGGTGTCCTCTCAGGAGGCCCGCTTTTTTCGTGTTCATTTCATGGCAGCGCCCACGGTAGTGTATAATAAGAGGACGAAAGAGAGCGTGCACGGCAGGGTGGTGCCAGACGGGCTGCGGGACCGTGTCGTGTCATGGGAGCGGAGTCTGAAGCCTGGAGTCTGAAGTCTGGAGAGGAAAGCGGAAGGGCTCTTTGTATGCGGCTCCGCCGCGGAGAATGGCGGGATGGATATAGAGCGTCATCGGTGTGGGCCCCGCAGTCTAAGGTCGGAATAAGGAAGGACTTTTATAAAAGTTTTTCCTATTTCTCTTCAGACTCCAGACTTTTGTCTTCAGACTTTTCCCGCGGCGCACCAGCTCTTTGCGCTCTGTGCTCTGTACTTTGCGCTCCCGCAGCCTATGCGGCGGGCCTCCACCCCTCTCAACTTTAAACTCTCAACTCTAAACTTTACCTATATAGGAGGCATCATGGAACTTTTGGCACCGGCAGGCACACCGGAACAGCTCATGGCCGCACTCGAAGCGGGGGCGGACGCGGTCTACCTTGGAGGGAAGCTTTTCAGCGCCAGGAAGTACGCCGGCAATTTCTCCGAAGAGGAAATGCGGGACGCGGTCCGGCTCTGCCATACCCTCGGGGTCTCGGTCTATGTGACCCTCAATACGCTCATCAGCGATGAAGAGTGGGGGGATCTGGCGCCGTACCTTCGTTTTCTCGGAGCTCTGCCCATTGATGGGCTCCTCGTGCAGGACCTGGGCGTGGCGAGGGAAGCGCGCCGGGTGATCCCCCATATTCCGCTCCACGCCAGCACCCAGATGACCGTGTCCAACCTGGACGGGGTGAATTTCCTGAAAAATCTCCATTTCAAGCGGGCCGTGCTGTCCCGTGAGCTCTCTCTCAAGGAAATGAAAGAGATCACCGCCCAGACGGATATGGAAATTGAAGTCTTCGTTCACGGCGCGCTCTGCGTGTGTTATTCCGGGCAGTGCCTTATGAGCAGCTTCATCGGCGGGCGCAGCGGCAACCGCGGCTCCTGCGCCCAGCCGTGCCGCATGCCTTATGATCTCGTGGATGACGCGGGCCGGCGGATCCGGGGAAAAGACGGTGCCTATGTGCTCTCCCTGAAAGATATGACCGGCTTGGACCGGATCCATGCGCTCCGCGAGACAGGCGTAGCCTCTCTCAAGGTGGAAGGGCGCATGAAGAGTCCGGAATACGTGTACGAAGTGATTTCCGCCTACCGGAAAGCCATCGACGGGGAAGAACAGGGGAAGAACGTGCCTACGGCAGGCCTCTTCCGGCAGATGAAGGAACATTTCAACCGGGGCTATACTCATGGCTATTATGATGACCAGGTGAGCGGCGCCATGATGACCGGCCGGGCCCCCGGCAATCATGGCGTGCCTGCCGGTACGATGGGGCGCGCTGGGAAGGGATTCTTCCAGTTCCGTCCTGATGAGAAGGCGGACCGCGCCCGGATTCTGGGGGTTTCCTATGAAACACGGGATGGCGCCATGGGGTTCACGAAAAAAGAGGATCTCACTTTCCTTCCATCCGGCGAAGTCCGCGGGGAAGGAGCGGGGGCCTTTCCCGGCGGCAGGGTGTACTGGCATTATGAAAATGAACCGGTCCATATTTCTCTGAAAAATATGACAAGGAAAGTGCCGGTCTCCTTTACCCTCACCGCAAGACCGGGGGAAAAGATTGCCCTTACCGCCGGAGATGGTGTCCATGAAGTGCAGGTTTTCTCGGAGAATGCCGCGGAGAAAGCGATGAAAGCGCCTACGACGGAAGAGATGGTACAGGTCCAGTTAGAGCGTCTCGGGAATACCCTCTTTTCCTTAGACAAGGCAGAGATCCGAAATGAAGGCTGCATGATCCCGAAAAGCGTGGTAAATCATCTCCGCCAGAGCGCGGCAGAGGCTCTCGCGGAAGCGCGGATCCAGGGCTTTGAAAGCCGCGCCATGCCGGAAGTGGAAGAGACCGTCCTTCCGCCGCGGCTCGTGGTTCCTATGAAGACAGATCCGGTCATCGCCGTGCGGACCCATTCGGAAGAAGACGCGCTGGAGGCGATGGACCATGGCGCAGGTGCCGTCATTTTCGGCGGAGAATCTTTCCGCCATGTGCCGGTGCCGATGGCAGCCTATGAAAAAGTGCTCGCCCGCGGGCGGGAGCTGGGGATTCCCGTCTTCTTTGGTATGCCCCGGGTGGTGCGGGAAGAACGGCGGAGAGAGGCAAAGACCCGGTTCCTCCGGCTCGGCGCCCTCCGTCCTGACGGGATGGAGATCCAGTTTCCCGGCGCCCGCCTCTGGGCAGAAGAATTGCCGCCGGAGGTGGCCCTCATCGGCGGGCCGTCCCTCAATCTTTTCAATACAGCCGCGCTTGAGGAAGCCGCGTCGTGGGACCTGTCCGCGTTGTGGCTCTCGCCGGAGATGACCCTTTCCCAGATCCGCCGCGCCGGGGAAGGCGCTGACCGGCCCCTCGGCGTCTATGTGTATGGCCGGTCTGAGATGATGGTTTCCGAGTACTGCGTGCTGAACGCGGTTTTAGGCGGCGGGAAAGACAAGGATCACTGCCCGGCTCCGTGCATGAAGGGCCGCTATTCCCTTGTGGATCACGGCGGGCGCCGTTTCCCGGTGCGCACCGATGAGTGGTGCCACATGCACATTTTAAACAGCGCTGTTCTCGATATGCGGCCTTACATGGACCGTCTCCGCCAGAGCGGAGTCACCTTCCTCACACTGGATCTGCGCGCGTCCGAAGGCGGGGCAGGGGCGCTCTGCCAGTCCTTTGTCAGAGCCCTCCGCGGCGGGAAGGTGCCTCACAGCATAGACAAAGAACCGGTCACGCGGGGTCATTTTTTCCGCGGTGTTCTCTAAGGATGAAAGTATGACGACTGATATACTGCAAACTCTTGAATTTCATGAAATACAAAAAAAGCTCGCTGCCTGCGCGGTGTCGGCCCTGTCGAAAGAGATGGCCCTCGCCTGGCAGCCTTCCACCAGGGAAGACGTGATCGCCCGCCGTCTCGAAGAGACAGAAGAGGCCATGATTTCCATGGAGCGGGAAATCACGACCCCTCTTGGCGAAACCCACGACATCCGGGAATCCCTCGAAAAGAGCGGGAAAGACGTGATTCTCCTGCCGCAGGAATTTATGGACCTCGCCGCGTCTCTTGAGACGTACAAAAAAATGGCGCAGTACTTCGCCGGCGAGCGGTCGGAGCTCTATCCTGCCCTTTATGAGATGACAGGCAATCTCATCGATGAAGACCGCCTCATCCAGCGCATCCGGAAAGTCTTTGGCGACCATGGGGAAGTGAGCGACAACGCTTCGCCGAAGCTCTCCCGGATCCGCACAGAGAAAACCCTCGTGAAATCCCGGATCCGCCGGGCCTTCCAGCACCTCCTCACCGACAAGGACCAGGCCGGCTATTTCCAGGACGCCATCATCACCCAGCGGAACGGGCGCTACGTGGTGCCGGTGAAAGCGGAATACCGCTACAAATTCCAGGGCATCGTTCATGACCGGTCCGCCACAGGGCAGACCCTCTTCATGGAACCGATGGTATCGGTGCAGCTCAATAATGACCTGGCGGAACTTGCCGCGGCGGAGAAACAGGAAATCCACGAAATCCTCCGCATGCTCTCCGGAGAAGTGAAAAAAGAAGTCCGTCACATCCGGGAAAACTGCGCTATCGCCACCGAAGTGGAACTGATCTACGCCAGAGCGTCCCTCGCCATTTCCATGAAGGGCGTGAAAGCGGCGGCCGATACCCGGGGCCGGGCCAGACTGGTCCGAGCCCGTCATCCCCTGATCGATCCGGCGAAAGCGGTGCCCATCGACATTTCCCTTGGGGAAGATTTCCAGATCCTCATCATCACCGGGTCCAACGCAGGGGGCAAAACCATCGCCATGAAAACCCTCGGGCTGCTGGCGCTCATGAACCAGGCGGGCCTCTTCATCCCCGCCGCGGAAGGAAGCCGCCTCCCGGTGTACCAGCACATCTACGCGGTCATCGGCGACGACCAGAGCATTCAGTACAATCTGTCCACCTTCTCCAGCTACATCACCCAGATGAAAGACTTCCTCCCTATCGCGGGAAAAGAGGATATGGTGCTCCTCGATGAATTAGGGAGCGGCACCGATCCCATCGAAGGGGCGGCCCTCGCCCAGGCGGTGACGGAATTCCTTCTTGAAAAAGGCGTTCCTTCCATCATCACTTCCCATTTCAGTGAAATGAAGAAACTTGCTTACGAATCGGAAGGCATCGAAAACGCTTTCGTCGAATTTGACGAGAAAACCCTCACCCCGACGTACCGGCTCATCATCGGCATGGCCGGCAACAGCAACGCTTTCAACATCTGCCGGCGCCTCGGGATGGACGAATCTATTCTCCGCCGGGCAGACGAGCTCAAAAATGAATCGCCTCTGAACAATATGGAAACTGTCATGGCCAGTCTCAACCGGGAGCTCCAGCAGGTAGAAAAAGAGCGGGAAGACCTCCGGGAAAAAGTGGGAGAAGCGGAAACCCTCCGGAACGAGCTGGCCAGCGCCAACGACACCATCAAAGAGAAGAAACGGGCCATTCTGGACAAAGCGCGGGAACAGGCAGAATCGATGAAGCGGGACCTGCGGATCCAGTCGGAAACGATCATTAAGGAACTGAAAAAACAGGCGTCCCGCCTCGATAAAGAAGGGCTCGCCGCGGGCATCGACAAAGCCAGATCCGCGGTGAACGCCATCCAGATCGCCAAAGGCGGTCATGACCGCGCTCCGGTGCCTCCCATCGACCTCAAGCCCGGGGTGTGCGTCTTCGTGGATACCCTCGAATCGGTGGGCACCATTGAAAAGGTCTCCGGCAAAAAAATCACCGTCCGCTGCGGCAACCTCACAGTAAACGTGGGAGCGGAGCACTGCTTCGAAGCGGAAAAGAAAGAAATGCCGAAGAAGAAACAGAGCCGCACCGTGAAAGTAGGCGGCTACTCCCAGGTGAAATCCGCCCAGTCCGTGAAGACCAGCATCAACATTCTCGGCCTCACCGTAGACGAAGCCATTCCCGAAGTGGACCGCTTCCTCAGTGACGCCGTCATGGCCGGTATTTCCCCGGTGGAAATCATCCACGGCAAAGGCACCGGGGCTCTGCGGAAAGGCATCCACGACCACCTGCGCACCTTGAACTTTGTCACTGAATTCCATCTGGCCGACCCAAGAAACGGCGGCGCCGGGGTGACGGAAGTTTATTTCTGACAGAAAAAATGACACAGTAACATGGCTGTGTCATTTTTTTTATGGGCAGGGAAGAGGCAGGTCTGGGGGAAAAGGTCTGAGGTCTGAGGCCAAAGGTCAAAGGCGGATGGTGCGTCATGAGAGCGGAGTCTGAAGACGGAAGTCTGAAGTCTGAAGAGGAAAGCGGAAGGGCTCTTTGTATGCGGCTCCGCCG
>CAUBUJ010000072.1 GCA_958439155.1 uncultured Veillonellaceae bacterium | reverse complement strand
GATCCCAATATTTCTTTCGCGCGCGCCGGCTGATCGGGATGTGCACCTCCGTCTCTGCCGGAGAGGGGGAAAACCGGAATTCCGCTGCCGGGAATTTTACCCCTCTATCTATATAAAGACCACTCGGAGCGAAAAATTAAGGGGTCCGCGGAAAAATTTATTCATTTTCTGGGAAAAGTGTGTTTGGCGGGACCATTCCAGGGGGATCGAGAAGGAATCCCTGCCGGAGATTTTCTTTTCCAGGGCCGAAGGAAATGAGGTGGAACGCGCTCCTTGGAAGACCGGCGGGAAGTTTTGTTTCCGCAATGATGATCTGGTTGTCCCCGCATTGGTCTATGATGTACCGGAAGAGACTGGATTGGAGGCTCTGGGCCGATTCATCTGATTCTCTGAGGGAGGTGATGGGCGCGTCTACGGTGAGGATGGGGCAGCGGGACAGGCCGTGGTATTCGAGGTATTTCACAAGGGTCAGAAGGAAAAGGGTATTGTAGAAGGTGAGAGCGCCGTAGCTAATGTCTTTTTTGGCCTGGTTCCGTATGATTGGATCCATGGTGAGGAAATCAATATAGGTACCGTGCTGGTTTTCCGGATTGCATGCCGCAGCGGCCTTCGTGAACATCTGGCTGAATGTGGAAAATCCCCGTTTTTCCCATTGCGAGGCGGGGTTCCATTTTCCCTGTGCATCTGGAAGGAGGGGCTGTCTTTCTTTTTTTTGCCACCGTTCCATTTCCTGGAGAAGGTCTTGTTTCTTCTGGACAATGCGGAGAAGTTTCTCATAGAGATGGATCTGGTCTGACAGGTTTTGTCTGGACCGGCGCAAAGGACCTTCCATCTTTTTCCGGAGAGATTCTTTCTTTTTCTGGAGAGCCCTTTTCTTTTCAGTCAGTTCCTGAATGATCCGCCGGGATTCCCTGTATTCTTTCCAGACATCAATCATGATGACTTCCAGATGCTCTTTTTCTGCGGAAAGAGAGGCAAGTCCTTCCTGGCCGCAGGTTTTCTGGAGGAGCGGGATAAAGATGTCTTCCCTGCCTGGAAGAATCTGGAAGGAGAGCCGGTCGATTTTGGATTGATAGAGAGAAAGAAGGGATTTCGCCTGTTGTTGGAAGTAATAGATTTTGTGCAGTTCCTCTTCAGTTTTTTCCTCTTCCTTCAGCAGATTCTGGATGATCATGGAGGATTCCGCTATGAAAGCGGTGACTGCTTCCCATTGCCGGGCTGTTTCTGCGATTTCCTCTTTGAGATTTTCCATAGGAACCGGGCTCTCTGCAAGGAGCCGGTCCAGACGATGGATCTGCCGGAGGCAGGTGCTTTTTTCTTTTCTGATCAGGGCGGAGACTGCGTCATGGGCAGCCCGCGCAGCTCGCCGGCCTGTCACGTGGTGCTGGTTTCCGCTGCTGCTTCCTTCCAGCATGAGCAGAATCGCCGAGAGGACGGCTGTCACGGAACAATGGACTTCCAGATGGGGATGCAGGAGCAGGCTTTCGTCAGTTCCGATGTTTTGTACGGAGAGAGAGAAAAGTCCCATGATCATGCGGGCGGAAAGGGCTTCTGTATCGCCGTCTTCATTCTTAGAGATATAGACGGGACTTTTGATGGACAGGAGGGAAAGAAGAAATTTTTCATAGTCTGCTATTTTATATTCGAAGCGGCGCGCTTTCCCGATGCAGAAGACGGAAATTTTTTTGTCTGCCCGGCATTGTCCGGTTATCCGGTTTCTTTTTATTTTTCTCTGGATTCTGTATTCTTCTCCGGTATGGTCTTTGATGGTCATTTCTACCATGTCGTACCCGCCTGGGGCAGAGAAAGGGACGCGGTCACTGCAGAGGATATAGCGGATGCATTTTAAGATGGTTGTCTTTCCTGAGCCCGATGGTCCGTAAATGATATTTACGCCTGGCTGGAATTGGACGGCTGACGGGCGCTGGTTCGGGCCGGATGCTTTCAGTTCTTTGATGTAGAAAGGGAGCATGGTGGATTGTCCTTAGGTCTTTGAAATATATGCCGGATGAGGGATAGTTCATCTTTTTCCTGAAGAAGACGGGCTGCGGTGAGCGCAGCTTTTTTATATTGCGATGCATAGGGAGAGTGGTCCAGTGTCCGGGCTGCTTCTCTGCCGGAGCGGGTCAGTATATAACCGATGCCTTCCGGTATAAGGATTCTTTCGATGTATCCTGTTTCCTCAAGATTGTCCAGCGCTTTGGCGCAGAGGGAGGCCCTTCCAGGGAAATTGCTCAGACAGAGGGGATTATCGCCGGACAGATTGGTATCGCCTATATGGAATTCTTTTCCGTAGGAGGCGGTGAAGTCCAGCGCAGAGAGGCGGATTTCATTTTCCGGCTTCTTCAGGAGGGAAAGGAGAAGGAGCATGCGGAGGCTGGTTTCATATAGAAGGTTTGTCTTGCTTGTCATGATGTACCCATCCTGGAAGTTTATCCTGGTTCACTAAATCATGGATCATGCCTTTCTTGGCACTGACCCGGAGACAACGGAGAAGATTATCCTTTCCAGCGAAGGCATCCATGGAAATTTTCGCGCTTTGTTCCATGACAGCCCGATGTCTGTCACATCCTGTGGCATATTCGCCGTTGTAGGTGTCGATGATTCCATCGTATATTTCTTCTTCTGCCATCACAAAGAAGGACTGGCCGTCTATGTCGCTTTCTTCCATCTGCGCGCAGGCGGCCATGGCGGTGTAATAATACCGCCGCTGCTGGTGGAAATGGCTGCGGAAGCGGTCATCCTTTTCTATGTCTTCTACCGTGATGGGCGGGTCCTGCTTGTTTTCTCTGTACATTTCGAGGAGAGCACAGGTATATGTTTCCTCGCCTGGCTGCAGGGGAGGAAGTTCTGCCCGTGAAGGAACATGGGAAGGTCTGCGGGGAGGAAGGACTTGCAGGCCTTCTCTTTTTTTCCCTGGCCGGGCAGCGGTGTATTGGAAAAGGTGCATCACCAGAATGGGAAAAGAATCCATTTCCATATGGCACAGCAGATCTTCCTTCTTTTCTTCGTCTATCACAGGATCGGTCTGTATGCAATATTTCATCTGCGCCATGAATCGGTCGATTTTGTCCATGGAAAGATTGACGCAGCGTTTTTTGAAATAGCCCGGCATATATTGGGCAGCCCGGGCATCGCTGATCCTGTCCCGGATGAATTGGTGCATCTCCTGTGATCCGGCGCAAATCAGGGAAGCTGTGCTTTTTGTGAGAACTGGTTTTCCATATTTTCCATTATTGGATGTTTCCGAATCAGGAAGAGCCTCTGTGACAGCGCGGTAAAAGAAAGACACCGTTTCTTCCTGATTGGGAATGTTGAGCGCCTCCTGACAGGCCCGGAGAAGAGAAGAAAAAGTGAGTCCAGCCATAGCACCTCCGGTTCAATCATAACTTTTCCATAACATGTCCATAACTCCATCATAACGACAGGAAAGCCTGCATCTTATACCATAGCTATAGAAGCTCTTCCTGCGGAAACGAAGATTTACAGATCATTTGTTTCTATTATATCACGATATAAAGAAAGCCGCGTGAAACGCGGTGAGGGCGGAGCTTATGGATGACCATGCGCATGATTCCAACATTCCTGAAGCAGATGATAAGAAGGCGGCAGTGGAATTGCCGGCTGCTTTCGAGGTATGAACGGTCAGGGCATTTCGCATGCCTATGGCATGACTGATTCGTGCCTCATGACAAGGAGAAGATCATGAGCATGAACAAAGATTCCAACTGGTATATCCAGTCAGGAGAGAAGAAAATTCTGGTTTCAGAGACAGTATTTCGTGAGTATATGCGGATGGTCTGGAGGGAGCAGAAACAGCGGGAAAGACAGAATCGGTGTCCCCGTCTGTCAGGGGTAGGGGTATGCAGGAAAGACTGCTCTTCCTGCCGCTATGAGCGCCAGCCTGTGGAATTTTCCCTGGAAGCGCTCCAGGAGTCGACCGATGTGGTCTTTATATAGATAGAGGGGTACATTTCAAACCCCGGACAGAAAGGAGATGGTTCCCATGATTTAGGAAGGGGAAGGAGAGATCCTTCCGGCAAAAGCGAATAATCAGACAAGTTTTGACCAAAAGGAGGAAGAAATGTACAGGCTGCAGTTGACGTTCATTACCCCAAACGGACAGGCTCTTAGAGCAACGATCCCTTGTGTGCGGAAACATCTCAAATGGCAGGATGTATGCCCTGCGGCGGAAGAGATCCAGTCTCTCCTGGATACAGAAGAAATCCTTTTCGTAGAAGGTGTCCTTATAGGAACAGAGGAAACAGAACTTCACTAAACAGAACCGCCGCTTAACAGCTAACAGCTAACAGCTAAAAGCTAAAAGCTGACCACTGTCACTCATTTTGCCCCCACCGGGCAGAAAGGAGCCATACCATGGCAAAGAAACTGAAACTCACATTCAAAACCGAAGGCAACGGCACCATGGACGTATCCATCGCCGATCCGAAAGACAACCTCACCCTCGCCGACGCAAGGACCGCGGCAGGGAGCATGATTCCCATCCTCATCACCAACGGCGGCGCCTTGGCAATCGAACTGAAAGAAGCAGTCATCGTCAACACCGACGAAACACCGCTCCAGTAAAAAGCTGTCAGACGTCAGCCATCAGCTGACAGCCGTCAGCTGTTAGTGCATCATGAGCGCAGGGTCAAAGGTCTGGAGTCTGAAGTCTGAAGTCTGAAGTCTGAAGTCTGAAGAGAAATAGGAAGGACTTTTTATAAGATCCGCCGAAGGCGGCACCACTTTTCCTCGTAATAATGGAAATCCTCGCAATCACCGCACCTGAGACCGCGTTTCTCGCGAACAAACGTCAAAATCCCATTCAGCTCCCCGGCCATTCGCATTCCGGCCGGCCCCGAAGGGGCGGAATGCGGGTCAAGGAGCATTCCGAGAAATGAACGGAGGCGGATTAAGCAGCTCGACTGTTTGAGCGAAGCGAGTTTCGAGCTGCCCGCCGCAGTGAATCGGAGCAAGGCCGAGCAAGATGGCCGGCGGTTTTCTTTCGCCTGTGCCCTTCAGGGTATTGGTTCGTTTCTTTCTTTGTCCGGACAAAGAAAGAAATGAACTTCCCCCAATGGACTCCATTGAAAAAAGAGAAGCATGGGTGGAATACCAATGACACATATTCAAAATACGGGAATATGAAAGAAAGCTTGGACGGCATCTGAGTCCTGTCAAAATTCCGCCGAAGGCGGCACTGCTTTCCTCTTCAGACCTCAGACTACAGACTTCAGACCCTGCCGTCATGACGCACTTTCCGGGATCATCGTCATTGACACAGCCCCCCATGTCCATGCGGCAAGCATCCCCTATATTTGCCCCAAAAGAGCAGAAAGGAGCCATACCATGGCAGCCATCAAAACCATCGTAGACGCAAAACTTCTCGTCGTCGTAGAAACAGGAGAAACTAAGAACGGAAGAGCCCTCACGAAGAACCTGTCCTTCTCCAAAATCAAAACCGACGCCACCGGCGAAGAGCTCCTCGCCGCCGGAAGCGCCATCGCCTCCCTCCAGACCCGCACCCTCTCCGGAATCAAAGTGAGCGAAGCCTACACCCTCGCCGAAGGAACCTGAAGAAAGCCATCAGCCTTCAGCTCTCAGCACGCAGACGGAAACAAGTTGAGAGTTGAGAGCAATAAGCTGAGAGGGAAGGTGCCGCGGGGGGGGGGAAAGTCTGGATTTAAAAGCTTTCAGCTCTCAGCCATCAGCTGTTCTGGGTCAGTTTCCTGTTCCTGGTTGCTAGTCGCTAGTTATTAGAAAGATGCAGCACCACTTTTCCTCGTAATACTGGGAACCCTCGCAATCGCCGCACCTGAGACCTCGCTTCATGCGTAGGTACGTCAAAATCCCATTCAGCTCCCCGGCCATTCGCAGTCCGGCCGGCCCGAAGGGATGCGGAGGTGAGTGATGGCGGGAATTATGGCTTGACTGTCTGAGCGAAGCGAGTTTCAAGCCATCCGCCATTGCGAACCGGAGCAAGGCCGAGCAAGATTGGCCGGCGGTTTTCTTTCTTTGGTTCGTTTCTTTCTTTGTCCGGACAAAGAAAGAAATGAACTTCCCCCCCAATGGACTCCATTGAAAAAAGAGAAGCATGGGTGGAATACCAATGGACGCATATTCAAAACAGGGGAATATGAAAGAAAGCCTGGACGGCGTCTGAGTCCTATCAAAATTCCGCCGAAGGCGGCACTGCTTTCCTCTTCAGACCTCAGACTCCAGACTTCAGACCCGCCGTCATGACGCACTTTCCGTGATCATCGCTATTGACACAAAACCCCATGACCATGCGGCGAGCATCCACTGACCTGAAAGCCAAGAGCCAGCAGCTATTTTTCCCAAAGGAGGAAACCCTTATGAATACCAAGTACACGATTCTTCTCAAAATCTGGGACTATCTCGCTCCGTACCTCACCAAGTGGATCGACGCTCTCGTGCGGGGATGGCTGGAACGGAAGGGGAGAGTCTGATGGATACCATATTCTGGACTGAACTTGTCCCAATTCTCACGCTGGCCGGCGGCCTTGGCGCAGCGGCGCGGCAGTTTCTGCTCCGCCCCTGGATGGCAGCGCGGGCTGTCAAAGAAGAAGCGGAGCGCCAGCGGGTAGACCGCCTCGCGTCCGAGCTCACTGAGACACGGCGGGAAATGCATCTCCTCTGCCGGGCACTCTTTGAGCTTCGGGAACGGATCGCAGTTCTTGCGGAAGGAGAAAGAAATTGAGCCGGGCCGTGCTGGCAGGGCTCATCGCCCGGGGCATCGCGGAGACAGGAATTGAAGGAAACTTTTCCTCCATTTCCTGCTCCACCGCGGGGGACTATCCTTCCCTTGGCATTTCCCAATGGGAAGGGGCTCGGGCGGAGGCGCTCCTCCTCTCCATCCCCGGCGGGGAGAATTATACCCACATGTCCTATTCCATGCTGGGATCCGCCGGGCGGCTGGGAGGCCTTGCGGCGCTCCTTGCCTCACCGGCAGGGCAGGCGGCCCAGATGGAGGTCCTCAGAGCCGACTGCGCCGCCTACGCCGGAGCACTTGGAACCATTCCCGGCTTCACGGCTCCTGCCGCTGCAGTCTACGCCGGCATGTGGTGCCCTACATCGCTTGCTGTCGTCACGGCCTTCCTCACAAACAGGACCGGCCGGTACGATCTGAATGACCTCACCGTACTGCACCGCCTCTTCCGGAAAGACTACGCCCGGGCGGCGGACTGCGAAGAATACCTCACAGGCTACCAGAACAGGGCAGACCGCACCTACACCTGGGTGCGCGCCAATGTATAGCTAATACAAAACGGTTGTTCTTTTCGATGAAATTTTCATCAAAAGAACAACCGTTTTTATATGCAAAAAGAGAAGGAAGACACTGATAAAAGCAGCAGGCAGCAATGAACTGTTTGCGCATCATCAGCGCGGGGTCTGAGGTCTGAAGTCTGGGGTCGAAAGTCTGAGGTCTAAGGTGGATTGTGCGTCATGGGAGTGGAGTCTGAAGTTTGGAGACAGAGGTCTAAAGAGAAAATAGGAAGGGCATTTTATATGGCTTTGCCATGCAAAGCGGTTGAAGACCACTATATGCGCCGATTGGCGTGAATAACGACCTAAAAAGGAAAAATGGTACCTCCCAAGGCTCGCCCCTGTTGGGGAGGAGAAAGCACCAATGGCTGCTTTTTCCGCTGCTATGAAAATCAGGCTGTGCCTGTTTCCTTTATCTGCAGCGCGGATCTGGCCAAGGGCCTGAGAGGGGCGGGGATGCGCACCGCGTGGTTTTCATCCGTTTACAGGGACCTGTCATTATGAAAGTGCTCACTTTGGATTTTTACGAAAGATCTCTCCACTCTTCACATCATTGTCTGTTCCCAGGTATGCACATATTGATGAATATACGACTGGTCGAGATGACGCCCATTTCGATGGAAAGGGCAGAATCCAGAGCCTGCAGTCTGAAGTCTAAGTTTTGAAGTCTGAAGAGAAATAGGAAGAACTTTTTATAAAATCCGCCGCAGGCGGCACTGCTTTCTATAGCGATAATGAGACTACACATAATCATCGCGCCTGAGACCTCGCATCATGCGTAGGTACATCAAAATCCCATTCAGCTCCCCGCCCATTTAGAGTTGGCCGGTGCCCGCAGGGCGAAATATAGGGCTGGTGGC
>CAUBUJ010000071.1 GCA_958439155.1 uncultured Veillonellaceae bacterium | reverse complement strand
TCGGCTACCTGGTCGATCGTTTCTCCGGCCAGCTGAACAGCGCCATCAATTCTGTCATGATGAAGGAAGGAGCAGGCACCAATTACGCCACGAAGGTGGTGCCGATTGTGAGTATTGGAAACAGCGGCTACATCGGCGCGGCCCAGGTCATCGGCGACGCGGACCAGGTGGAGCAGGTGGAAGCGGTGGGCCAGCTGGAAGTGAGCTGGAATGACAAGCTCTTCCGCATCAAAGGACTCATTCCGATGAACAGCAAGAACCCGACCAATTTCAGCCGCGTCCAGGGCGTGGGCGTGTCGGCAGTCATTGACGTAAGAGTGTAAATAAGTGAAATAAAGAGGCAATTATGAAACGTTTCATTGTAACAGCGGCGCTTGCCGCGTGCATGGCGGCGTCCGTATCGGCGGCAGAGCCTGCGACACTGACGGACCGCGCAGACAGACTGGATGAAGTCATTTTCGGCAGTGTCCAGACCGGATCATTTCTGGATCGGGTGGGCTCGATGGATAAGGAAATTTACGGCGCGGAAAATGCCGGCGGAAGCCTGGACGCGCGGGTGTCGGACTTGTATCGTGACGTGGTGCGCGACGGCGACGCGAAGAATCCGTCCCTGTCGACCCGTGTGAATACCCTCGAGTACTACCTCACCGACGAGATCCGCCAGGACTCTCTCGGAAGCCGTGTGGAAGCGCTGGAAAGCACCGTCTTCGGCGCGGCCAAGACCGGCGCCCTCGATCTCCGCATCGGGGAACTGGAGAAGGCGGTCTATGGGGATACCCATTTTGAACTGGTGCCGGTGGTGCTCCCTGCCAATACGGTATTCAAGATTTCCCTCAATGAAGAAGTGAGCTCCAAGACGAATCTTGAAGGGGACGAAGTGCATTTCACCGTCCAGGAAGATGTGAAGGAAGGGGATGTGCTGGTACTGCCCCGGGGCGCCCAGGGAAGCGGCGTCATTACGAAAGTATCCCGCCCGAAGATGTTTGGACGGAGCGGGGAACTGGAAATTTCCTTCAACCAGGTCTTTTCTATTGATGAAGAAGAAATCCCCACAGTCCTTGGTCCGGAAGCCAAGGAGAAGCTGAAAATGGAAGCCGCCGCGGTCGGCGCTTCCGCCATCGGCGCCCTCGCTCTGGGCCCGATCGGGCTCGTAGGCGGGCTTTTCGTGAAGGGGAAGGACGTGAATATGCCTGCCGGGACGGAGCTCTATATCCAGACCCAGGCAGATGTGAATACCCGGGGCATGCAGCAGGCGCCGGGCGCGCCCAAGCCCATTCTCCGCCGGGTGAAAGCGGCAGGAAAGACCGCTGAAGTGACGACGGCCAAGACCGTCGAAAAGAGCGCCGCAGCGCCGGCAGAAGCGGTGAAGGCTGCGCCGGCAGCGGCGAAGACGGAAGAAAAAGCGGAGGCACCTGCTGCCGCGGAAGGGACGGAAGAAACAGCCGGATCGGATGAGGATCCTTCTGTGGTCATTGTGCGCCATGAATAAGAAAACCATTCTTTGCGCGGCAGCGCTTCTCGCCTGCGCCGCGCCCGCTGCGGCATGGGCGGCGCCAGAGCCTGCCGCGTGGGTGCTGTCTAAAGAGGACGGCACGACCCAATATATTACGGCAGGCATGCCGGCAGATCAGGCGCCCCAGGCTTTGCCGGAGAAGGCTGCCGCAGTCCCTGCTCCGGCGGCTCCTGCCGTTCCGGCGCAGGCAGAAAGAGCTTCTCTGCCGGCCGCGTCGGAGCAGGAAGAGCCTTCCCTGAAGAAGGCGCAGAAAACAGAGGCCTCCCGCGGGAAAGAGAGCTCCCGCAAAAACGGTGACGCCGAAGAGGCAGGCGCTTCCATCTCGAAGGAAAATCCCCTCGTAGTGAAAGCGGACAGCATGTCCTACAACAGCGCTTCCGGCGACGTCACCGCAGAGGGCCGGGTGGATATGACCCACATGCAGGACCGGTATGAAACAGAGCGGATCTATGGGAACAGCAAGTCCCAGAAGTATGTCATTCCCGTCTCTGTGAAATGGACGGCTCCAGGCAATGTGAGCCACGCTGAAAGCGGTGCCTATGACGGGGTGACCGGCATCAGCACCTTCCAGAAAATCAGCGGCTGGAATGAGGACAAGTATTTCTACAAAGGCGAGTCAGGCACGTTCAACCGGGCGGAAAATAAAGGGGTCGTCCAGAAGGGATATTTCACCACGAAGCACGCTGTGGCCAAAGTCCCGGATTACCGCATTGAGGCGGAGAGCATTGACATTTATCCCAATGACCATTACGTGGCCCATCATCCGAGCCTCTTTTTCAAGAATCACCGCATTTTGACTTTGTCCTCCTATTCAGGGTCTCTCAAACATGGCGATGTAAGCATGTGGTCTCTTATCCCGATGCCTGCCTATGACAGCGACAATGGATTCGGCCTGAAAAACCGTATCGTCATCCCTGTGGGGGGCATTGAGTCGAACTTGCTCTTCTATTCCCGTCTGCAGTGGTATACCGACGCAGGCTTCAAGCCGGATGTGGGTTTCCAGTGGAATACCGCCCCGGGGACCTTCAAATTCCGCTACGCCAAGGAAGAAAGCTCCGTCAATGAGGACCATGTGTGGGTGGAAAAGCGGCCGTCCTTCTCCTTTGATTCCAATCCTTTCTACATTCCAGGCACCAATTTTTATGTGGGCGCCCGGGGAGAACTGGGGTACTGGAAGGAAGGACGGGTCGAAGGGAGTCATAAGCTTTGGGATGTATATCTCTCCCATACGCCGATTACCTTGGGGCCGCATCTCTCGTTTAACTGGCGTCTCGGCTACCTCCGGGATTACTACGGGTATAACAATCTGATCCGGAGCAACCGGTACTATTCGGTAGGCCTCTCCGGCGGCTACGGCATCATCCGGTCCTGGGTGAGCTACACCGACAATGACCAGAAGGGTTACACGCCGTACAGCTTCGATACGTACGACATGAATAAACCGGTCAGCACCGGCGCCAGGATCCAGCTGACCCGGCTCGACGCGATCGGCGTGTCCTACGATATCGATACCCAGAACGGGCACCTGGAACACCGGGATTTCACCTATTACAGAGATATGCATTCCTTCTACGGATGGATCACCTACCGCGATATCGATAAAGAAACACAGATTATGATCCAGCCGAAGGATTTCAGTTTTTAATCACACATAGGGCAGGGGGAACCTGTCATGAAAGCATCTGACAGGGAGCAGTGTAATGAAGTTTTCCATATGTCATGGTTTTGGTCTGGATGTATCCTATTTGTACGGAAAGAATTGGACCGTTTCTGAAAAAGAGATGGAGGATTTTGCGGAAAAGATAGGTCATGCCGCTTCTGCGGTGGACCATATCCGCCGCACAGGGGAAGGCCCGCGGAAGGGGACATCGGTCCTATTTCCTCATCTTCCCTATATTTTGAAAGAAAAGACGCTCATTTCGGAAGAAGAAATGGAAGGGCTCTCCCGCCTGGGAAAGCTCGCTTCTTCCGGAAAGATGGACGCGGTCATTTCGGTGGGCATCGGCGGGTCCTATCTTGGAAACCAGGCGCTTTTCGATGCCTGCTGCGGGCCTTACTGGAATATGGCCGGCGAAGAAGAGCGGCGTCATTTTCCAAAAATCTTTTTTGCCGGGCAGACTGCCGACCCTGAGTCTCTTCACAGCCTTCTCACCTTCCTCCAGGGGGAGAAAAACAAGAAAAAGGGGCCGTACCGGGTGCTGGTGCTGGTGATTTCCAAGTCGGGCACCACCATTGAGCCTTCCGGCGCGCTTTCCGTGCTGCAAAAGGCGCTGCCCGCTATGGGATGCAAAACCTTTTTTGCCGCTGTCACAGACCGGAAGAAAGGAAAACTTCTCACGTCCTGCGTCACAGAAGGATGGATTCATTTCGCTGTGCCTGAAGGCATCGGCGGCCGGTTCAGCGTATTTTCCCAGGTGGGCCTCGTTTTCGGCGCGCTCTGCGGCATTGATCTAAAAGGGTTCCTCCAAGGGGCGCAGGATGTGGAGGAAGCCTGCCGGGATAGGGACTGGCGGAAGAATCCCGCCCTCGCCCTGGCGGCGATGAAGTACATCGCGGTACAGAACCATGGGATCTGCGCAGAAGTGACCATGCCCTACGGGGACCGGCTCCGGTCGCTCGGCTGGTGGTATGCCCAGCTCCTCGGAGAGTCTCTCGGGAAAAAGGATACTCTCACCGGGGAGATCGTCCACGCGGGACGGATCCCGGTGAGCGCTGTGGGCACCACAGATATGCACTCCCTCACGCAGGAACAGCAGGAAGGGGCGCCGAACAAGCTGCTCCAGTTCATCTCCGTGGCCCATACGGCGGCGGATCTGGATTTCCACCTGGAAGAAATGGGAAAGCCCTGCACTGTCCCTATGAGTTACGTCATGGGTGCCGCTCTTTCCGCCAATGCCCAGGCTCTCGCGTCGGAAGGGCGCATGAGCTGCGAGCTCCGCATCGATGAAGTGAATGAATACTACATAGGAGCACTCATGTATTTCTTCTTCCTTGCCATTGCTTATGAAGGGGCGCTCTGGGGCATTGACGCGTATGACCAGCCTGGCGTGGAGGCGTACAAGAAAATCCTTCACAAGGATTTGGCCGGCTATGGAAGACAATAGGCATGAGAAAAGGGGGAAATTTTCCCAGTAAGGAGAAATCCTTCTTTTCTTGAAAGGCGGAGAGGATTCCCCGCAGACAGGAGACGCCTATGAAGACGAGCAGAAAAGTATGGATGGCTGCAGGAGCCGCTTCTTTTCTGCTCGCTTTTTCTTTGTGGGGATTCTTTGGAGGGGGAAGGGCCGCGGAGATCGTGCCGGAGCCTGTCCCCGCCGCGCCGGGCGAGAGGGGGCCGGAGGAAAATCCGGAGAGCCCCGAAGGAAGGCTTCGTTATGACAGCGGGGGATATCAGCGGAGCCGTCCGCTGGCAGACCCCTTTCAGGGAGGCGCGGTGCCGGCAGAAAAGTCTTCTCAGGAAAGGAAAGAAAATGTCCCTGCCGGCGGGAAGACGCAGCCGGAAGGGGCGGGCAGAAAAACAGAGGCAGAAGCGCCGGAGAAGGAGCCCGTCCTTAAAGGAGTCATCGCAGCGGGTACGCGGAAACGGGCGATTATCCAGTGGGATGGCGCATCCCATATCGCGGGAGAAGGGGAAAAGGTGGGACTATGGACAGTGGAAGCCATTCAGGGAGAACAGGCGGTGCTCACCGGGCCGTCCGGAGAGAAAGTGCTGGTACTCTCCCGCGGCGGATTGGCTGGAGTCTTGCCGTAGGTCTCTTCCTTCTCTGGCCGCCCAGTGCGGAGGCAGCAGAGCTCATTTCTCTGCACCTGTCTGGCGCGCCGGTACGGGAAGTCCTCCAGAGCCTGGCGGAACTCTCCGGGAAAAACATCATCTTCGCCGGCGACATGAAAGGGACCACCACCGCCGATCTGGAAGGCGTCACGGCGGAAGCGGCCTTTTCCGCGGTACTGGCGGCCAATGGTCTTTCCGCGCGGGAAGAAAACGGGACGGTCATCATTTACGACGGCACGTTGAAACACGAAGGGGTGTCGGCGGAGACCTTCCGCCTCTCTTACGCAGACGCGGCGGAAGTAGCGGCGACGCTCTCGGATATTTACAAAGAGGACCATGTAGCGTACCATAAAGGAGCAAACTCGGTGGTGGTGAAGGGCACCGCGGCAGATCTCCTTCAGGCGCGCCGCCTTGTAGCGTCCCTGGACCATCCGGAAAAACAGGTGAAGGTGGAAGCGGAAGTGGTGGCGGTGAACCGGGCGGACATCAAGGAGCTCGGCATTGACTGGGATTTCCAAAGCCTCACAGGAAGCGCCTCTTACGACAGGGAAAGCTGGAGCGAGGAACGGTACGTCACGGACGATGCCGGCAATATCAAGTACGATGATGACGGCAATCCCCGGATCCGCACCATCACCCATGACGGGTGGAAAGTGACCGCGCCGGAAGGACACGCGGGCATTTCCTATGGCCGGAGCATCACCGGCCATCCGTACACCTTCTTTTTCCAGGCCCGTCTGTCAGCGCTCATTTCGCAGGGCAAGGCAAAAGTGCTGGCCCGGCCCAATGTGGTCACCATGAACGGGCGGGAAGCGGAGATCCTCATTGGAAGCCGGATCCCCGTCATTGTGGAGCATATGGAAAACGGCATCAAAACCACCGCCACGGAGTACAAAGATGCAGGGATCAAATTGTCCTACACGCCGCGGGTGAGCCGGAATGATGAAATCACCGCGTCGGTGCGGGCGGAAGTGTCGACGCCCTACCTGGTGCCGGAAATGAAAGCATACCGCATCATCACCAGGCAGGCTGATACCATGGTGCGTCTCCGTTCCGGGGAAGAGCTCGTCATCGGCGGACTCATCGACAAGGAGACGAGTCACACCTTCCGGAAGGTGCCTATTCTCGGGGATATTCCTCTTCTGGGAAAATTGTTCCAGAGCAAAAAAACTTCGGTGGAAGAATCAGAAATTATCATTGTTATACGGGCGGAACTGATCAAGTAGGATTATGGCGACTTTAAAAATTAACGGGCTCTCCAAAGCCTTCGGCATTCATACAGTCTTTGAAAACATTTCCTTTACCATACGGAGCGGGGAGCGAATCGGTCTGGTCGGCGCCAACGGCGCGGGGAAGACGACTCTCCTGAAATGTCTCATCGGTACGGAAGAGGCGGATAAGGGATCGGTATCGGCAGAAGGCGCCGCGGTGATCGGCTACTTGCGGCAGGATTTCAATTACACCACAGCGAGCATCCGGGAAGAAATGGAAGAAGCCTGGAAAGACATCCTCTACTGCCAGGACCAGCTCCAGGAGACAGAAGCGGCACTCGAGGAAGACCAGTCCAATGAGGAACTGATCCGCCGCTATGGAAAACTGGAAGCGCGCTTCGAATTCCTCGGCGGCTACGGTTACCAGTCGGCGACGAAAAAAATCCTGACCGGCCTGGGCTTTTCCGAAGCAGACTGGGACCGGGACATCCACTCTTTTTCCGGCGGGCAGAAAGTACGGATCAATCTGGCAGCGGCTCTCGTGCGCCATCCGGATTTCCTCCTCCTGGACGAACCGACAAACCATCTGGATATGGAAATGCTGGAATGGCTCGAAGACTACCTCCGGTCCTACAAGGGGGGCATCCTCATGGTGTCCCATGACCGGTACTTCTTGGACGCGGTGGCTACAGGCATTCTCGACCTGGAGCAGCACCACATCCGGAGCTTCCGCGGCGGCTATACCCGCTTCGCGAAAACGAAGGAAGAACTGGACGCGGCCTACGAGAAAGCCTATGAGAAACAGCAGGAACATATCAAGGAAACAGAAGAATATATCCGCCGCTACAAAGCAGGCATCAAGTCGAAACAGGCCCGGGGGCGCCAGTCCCAGCTGGACCGTCTGGAACGGCTGGACGCGCCCATTCATGAAGCGCGGCTCCGCTTCCATTTCGACCCGCCGGAAGAATGCGCGGAAAAAGTACTGGACATCGTCCATGGAGAAGCCTCGTACGGGAATCATGTGATCTTCAAGGACCTCAATATCCATATCCGGAAAGGAGAAACGGTGGGACTCATCGGGCCCAACGGCGCAGGGAAGACCACCATTCTGAAACTGGTCACCGGCGACAAGAAGCCGGACCGGGGCTTTGTCCAGCTGGGGAACAATGTGAAAATCGGCTACTACTCCCAGGAACAGGACCGGCTCGATCCGAAACTCACCGTACTGGAACAGATTGAAAACAGCTTCAACTACGGCGAGGGCCAGGCGCGGAATGTGCTGGGCATGTTCCTTTTCCGGGGGGATGACGTGTTCAAGCCCATCGCGCTTCTTTCCGGCGGCGAAAAAGCGCGGCTCTCGTTGCTGACGCTTTTCCTGGAACAGCCCAATTTCCTCATTCTCGATGAACCGACGAACCACCTGGACATTCCCACCCGGGAAATTATGGAAGAAGCGATCCATTCTTTCGGCGGCACCTGCTTCGTTGTGTCCCATGACCGGTACTTCCTGGACAAAATCACCACGCGCATCCTCGATCTGGAAGAGGGAAAGATCACAGAATACCTCGGGAACTACACCTACTACAGGGAAAAGAAAAAAGACCTGGAAGAATTCGAAAAGGACCGGAATCCCGTCATAGAGGAAGAGCCGGTGAAGAAGACCGCAGAAAAACAGGCGCCGCCGGAAGAAAAACCGCAGGAAGCCACGCCTGCGCAGACGGCGAAACTGGACCAGATGGAAATGGAAATCAGCCGTCACGAAGCGGCGCTTAAAATGTATGAAATGGAAATGAACGGCGCCGCCTCCGACCCGGAGGCCTATAAGGAAGCGGCAAAGAATTACGAAGAAGAAAAAGAAAAGCTGGACAGTCTCTACCAGAAATGGGAGGCCGCGGCGGAACAGGCATAACGGAAAGGGCAGTCTCTTTTGGGGG
>CAUBUJ010000070.1 GCA_958439155.1 uncultured Veillonellaceae bacterium | reverse complement strand
CGGAAATCGGAAGAAAACGTTCATAATCAGGCGCACCGCCCCCGGACATAAAAAAACAAAAACCGCCCTGAGGCGGCCTTTGTGAAACACATCAGAACTTATAGGAATAAGACAGCAGGTAATTGATCGGCGTCGCATGGTAATAACTGGAAGTATGCCCTACATTGTCTGCTCTGTCTAACAAGTTATCTACAGAGAGCGAGATCGTCTGGTTTTTATTGGGGGAATACTGCACATCCAGGGAAGTCAGAAGATAGGGCTTCGTCTCATAAGAATGAGCATTCGTAGGCGTCATGACCCGGTCAAAGAGGTATGTTCCATTGAGTGAGGCAGACCACTTATCTTTCTGATAGGAAAGTCCTGCATTCATCTGCCACCGCCCATACATGCGGTCCCAATATGTTTTTGTACCGTTTTTAGTAGAATTAACCTTGGATTGCGGATCGCTGTAAGTAACACCGTAATGCCAAGAAAGTCCGTTATCTTCCTGGACTGTAACACTGGCCTCGATACCCTTATTTTTTGTATCCTGATTATTGACATACCATTTATCAAGACTGTTTGGATCGCCTTTTTTCCCTGATACTTTAGTGAAAGACAGATCATCTTTCGTCCGGCTAATAAAGGCCGCAACCTTGTACTGCGCTTTCCCATCCGTTTTTTTCCATCCTGCTTCATAATGGGTTCCCCGGAGCGGTTTCAGATTGGGATTGCCTACGATCCGGTTGCTTCCTTCCCCGGTGGAATACATATTGCTGAAGCTCGGCATAACGAAGGACTGGCCTGCGCTGACGTAAAGAGATTCGCTGTCACTGATCTTGTGAAGGTACTGGGCCTGACCGCTGAAGTTGGTATAATTTTTATCTTCCGCAGCGCCGGTGGTCCATGTTTCACGGGCGCTCAGAATGAGACGGTCTTTTCCTGTCACCGGACGATCCCACTGGCCAAAGAAAGAAAATATATTCCGTTCGTACTTAGCATTATTTTTCGGTTCAATTAAATCCCGAGTCTGCCATTTTTCCTTATTGTAACTCGTACCGAGAAGGAATGTCTGTAAATCGCCTTCCCATACTTTTTGAAGGTCATAACCATAATTGGTGATCGTATCCTTTGTATCTACTCGGCTCGTATCGACTATACTTCCATCAGATTTCCAAAAATTTTGGCCTTCTCCGTTCTGCTTGTCCCGCAAGTAATACACATGACCTGTCAGACCTTTTCCATCTTCTAAATTGGCCTGCCAGAAATCCTTGATTCTCGTATAAAGACGATTATACTGTGGTATGTTCTCAAGTTGCGCATATCCTTCTCCAAATACATATTCCCAATTACTCCATGACTCATCATGGTTGTAAAGAAAATTCACTTTATCATTCATGCGGTACGTAAGGAATATATCATTTTTCTCTGATCCAGTAAATTTATTTTTCTTTTCCTTCCCCTTTGAAATATAGCTGGATATATCTCCTACCTCATCCCATTTATTGTAATTATAAGAGACTGATACCGGACCTGCTGACACGGTTGTGCCATGATTCTGCTGTCCATAATTGCCGAACCCTACATGGGCTTCATTGGAAGCGGCCGACTTCGTAATAATATTGATCACGCCGCCGGTCGCCTGGCTGCCGTAAAGGACAGAGCCGCCGCCGCGGACGATTTCCACCCGGTCAATCGTATCAAGAGGAAAATCTTCGAGATTGTACTTGCCCCGCCAGTTCACTGGTGTGCCGTTCACAAGAATCAGCGTGCCGTCTTCCATGCCGCGTATAATAATTTTACTTGTCATGGAACTAACTGCCGCGCCGCCCGGTCCCATTTGCTGGTAGACGATGCCATCGCTAAAAGCCAGTGCTTTCTGCAGATTCACCGCGCCGGTCTGTTTCAATTCTTCCCCAGTAATGACCTGTGTACTGGCAGGCACATCCAGGTCTTTCTTTTCATACCGCGAAGCGGTAACCGTCACTGCGTCCAGTGTATACACATTGGCTGCCGCGACAATTTCATACCCCCCCCATGCTGAGCAATGCGGCGGCAGCTGCGGCTGCAATCTTCATTTTCCCCATAGTTTCCCCTTTCTGAGCAAAGCGCCAAGAATATTTTCAGATATACATGCTTTAAGCTCATATTTTTATTATATATGATTCATATTTAGTGTCAAATTTTATGGGGAATTCAGAAAAAATTCAAAATGATGTTTTAAGAACTCTACTAAGAAAAGCTTCGTACGCAGCTTTGCCATATATGACCAGCCTAAAACCACTTCGTACGCAGGAGCATCCCTCTCAGTCACCTTCGGCACTAGACCCGCGTTTCCGATTAAGGAAACAGGCACAGCCATCTCCTTAATGTCCGCAGCACAGGCATGACCACCGGCACACTTTCCTCCCCACCTGGGGCGAGCCTTTCGATTTCGATGAAAGTTCTATTTCTTTTATGCCCGGGAAAAGCATGTCATGAACAACAGGATACGAAAGATTTACCCTAAAGGCCTCCACTCTTTCTCGTACATTTTTATTACGTACAGCCCATATCGATGAGTACGTCCGGTCGAGATGACGCCATGGGTATCGGACTAAGCCTATGCGGTGCCCAGTCCTATAAAAACGCCGCTGCCCATTATTTTAAGGCGGCACCGCCCCTCTGCGCCCTGAACTCTGCGCTCTGCTCCCCGCTGCCATGACGCAGACACATCCATTGCCTCAGAAATGAGGAAAAAACGAATGAGGCATATGGAGCCCTTCGCCCGCGGCTTCCTGGCGGCAGGCGACGGCGGCGATGGCGAGGAGCATGAACCCTGCGGTGTAGAAGACATAGCTCTCCCCGAAAAGGGTCGCCACTGTCCCGCCCAGGAGGGGGCCGATGATGCAGCCCATTTGCTGCGCTGAGAAAAGGACGCCGAAGATGCTTCCTTTCATTTCTGCCGGCGTGTGGGACGCAAGGAGGGCATTGATGGAAGGATGAATGCCTGCGAAGAAGAGGCCGATCGCAAATTGGAGGACAGCGAATATGTAAAGCGACCGGGGCAGTCCCTGGAGGAGAAAGAGCACGCCTGCGCCGACGAGGGAGAGGAGGAAGGTCCGCATGAATCCTTTGGACTGGCCCAGTTTCCCCCAGAGGGGCGCGGCGATGACGCTGGCAAAGCCGCCGAGAGAGAAGACGAAGCCGGAAATGAAGATCAGGTTCGGCAGATTTCCTGCCAGTTCCGCCACGTAGGTAGTGAGGATGGGCTGGATCAGGAGGATCACCATCTGCACGAAGACTGCGTAGATCAGCATGTGCCGGATGAGAGGCCTGTGCCAGAGGCTCCCGGCAGAGGCTTTTTCTTGTTTCTCTTCTGCCGGCGCCGGCGGTTCCTTGATGACGAAGATGAAGAAGAGCGCATTCACGAAGAGGCAGAAGGACGCAGCGAAGAAGGAGAGGCGCATCCCGAAAAGTTCAGCAAAGCCCCCGCCGAAGAGGGGACCCAGCACGTTGCCTCCCATGAGAGCGCCCTGCATGACGCCCAGAGAGAAGCCGAGCTTTTCTTTCGGCGCGTAGAGCGTCATAATGGCGAGCGCCATTGGCCAGAGCCCGGCAGCAAAGCCCTGGAAGATGCGCATCATGGTGAGCTCCTCCGGGGATCTGACGATGCCGCCAAGGAAGTACGACGCCGACAGGAGGAGCGCCGCCCGGATCGCCATGGAGCGCTTGCCGTGTTTGTCCGCCATGCGGCCCCAGATGGGTGCCATCACAGCGCTCACGATGAAGGTGGAAGAAAAGACCACCCCTGACCAGAGGCTCACATCTTCTTCAGAGACGCCCAGTTCCCGCACCAGGTACATCGGCAGGAAGGGAATGAGCATGGTATAGCTGGCGGACATGAAGAGCACATTGCACGACAAGATGATCAGCACTATTTTCCAATTCATAGGAAACCTCGCTTGGAAAGACGGCAGACCTGGAAATCCGCGGAAAATGCCGGTAAGGCCCGTTTTTCCAGGACTGTGGACATGGATTTTCTTCAGTGTACCAGCTCATTTTCGCATTGGCCAGTTTCGGCGTACTCCCGGAGATTTTCCACAGTGGTCTCCGCCATATTCCGTTCCGCCTCGTCCGTGAGGAACGCTGTGTGAGAGGTGTAGATCACATTGTCATAAGCGAGCAATTTGTCCAGCAGGGCTTCCATTTCTTTTGTGAGATCTCCCTTGTCCCGGCGAAGGGCAATTTCATTTTCCATGACGTCCAGGCCGAGCGCCCCGATCTTGCCGCTCGCAAGGCCTGCCAGCACCGCTGCCGTATCGAAGAGAGGCCCTCTGGCGCTGTTTACGAGAATGACGCCGTCCTTCATTTCTGAAAGGGTCTTGGCATTCACCATATGGTGATTCGCCTCGGTATAGGAACAGTGGAAAAGAATGATATCCGATTCACGGTAGAGCTCCTGAAGCGTGACCTGCCGCGCCGGGCCGCCTTCTTTTTTATGATGGTCGTAGAAAAGGATTTCCTTCGGATGGAAACCGGAGAGACATTCCGCCGTGACCCGCCCGATGCGGCCATACCCGACGATGCCCACTTTCATATTCCGCATTTCCCGCCCGGTGAGGCCGTCCACGCCGAAACGGTGCTCCCGGATCCGGCGGAACTGCACTTTCAGGTGCCGCAGAAGGGCGAGCGTCATCATCACCGTATGCTCGGCGATGGCATTGGGCGAATACTGGGGCACATTGGCGCCGCGGAGGCCGCACGCTTTCATCGCGTCCAGATCAAACTGGTCATAGCCGGCGCTGCATGTCACAAGGTACCGTACCCCGAGACGGGCGAGCTCTCTGAAATAGTCCACGCTCTCTTTGTGATCATTGAAATAAATGAGCGCCTCGCATCCTGCCTTCTGGAGCTCCGGCAGGTGCGCCCGGTCCGGCTCGCCGGGAAGGAGTACAAATTCGAGATGCCCTGGGTTCTCCCCAAGATAGGGCGTGAAGCGACCCGGACCGCCGCGAAGATTGCTGAAAATGCCTACTTTCATAGAAATCCCCCCAAAATGAAAAATCGCATGGTCCCCGCGGTCCCATGCGCCATTGCCTTATTTTTATTTCTCAGGCATACAATTTCTTGTACTATACCGTTATAACATGGGCGGAGACCATTCTCCCAATGGCCCTTTCTTATACAGCCCATGCGCTCCGGTTATGGCAGAAAAAAGAAGAAATCACGAAAATAGTCCCTTCCCCCTGCAGGCAGCCCCTCTTTTTCCCGTATCCGTCTTCCTATGCGCCTACGCCGCCTCCCCTATGACGGTCCCGCTGCCTGTCTCCGCCCTTTCCCCTTCCATTTCCCTGCCATTTCAGGAATCTCTCCTTCCCCTGCCATAGCCTCCGCTTATGGGAGGGAGTGTTATAATGCATTTTCCGCATAGCGAGCCTTCATGGTATAACATGACCATCGGGAACGAAAAGCCCATACAAGTTCATCCACGCGGAAATCTATGATCCGCAGACATCACAAAGACGTATCCATCAAGATAGGTCTTTTTTCTTTTACAGGGAGGATTCAGATGAAGTACACCTTTCCAGCGAAAACCACTCATATGACGCCGAATCTGATCCGCGAAGTGAGCGAGCGCGGCGCAGCGATTCCAGGATTCATTTCCCTGGCTATCGGCAATCCCGCGCCGGCTGCCATCCCGGCGAAGGCCATCAAAGAATCCATAGAAAATCTCCTCAAAGGAGATCTGATGGAACTCTTCGAATACGGTCCCCGCAATGGGGACGCCCTCTTCCGGCAGCTTACGAAAAAGCGTCTCGTAGAAGTAAAAGGCTTCCCCGCGGAAGGGCGCTCCATCGTATCTCTCGCAGGAAGCTCCCAGGGGCTGGGTCTGGCGCCGCTGGCACTCTGCGACGAAGGAGAGGAAATTTATTTTGAAGACTTCTCCTTCTGCGGCGCTATCGACGCGGCCAATGCGGCCGGATGCCGCGCTGTTTCCATCAAGGCTGACGAATACGGCATGATTCCAGAGGATCTCGCCCGGGCCGCCCGGGAAGGAAAAGGCCGTATGGTCTACCTCAATCCGAATTTCCACAATCCCACCGGCGTCACCATGCCGCTCTTCCGGAGACAGGAAATTTACGAAGTGGCCCGCCAGTATGATCTGCTCCTCTATGAAGACGATCCCTACGGCGACATCCGCTTCCGGGGAGAGCCGGTACCGTGCTTTGCGGCAATGGATCCGGACCAGCGGGTGATCTTCGCCGGGTCCTATTCCAAAACCATTTCCCCAGGCCTCCGGGTGGGATACCTCTACGCGCCGGATTTCTTCGCGGAAAAATTGAAAGCCATGAAATCCGCCCTTGCCGGGGAATCGGCGCTGATGATGCAGAAAGCCATCGCCTCTGTCATCATCGCCATCGATTACGAGGGGCACATCAAGGAGATTTCCGCCATGTACAAGAAGCGGTGCCTCCTCATGGAAGAGACTCTCAAGGCTTGTTCCCCGGAAGGCATTACCTATACCCATCCTGACGGAGGCATGTTCCTCTGGGCCATGCTTCCTCCTTCAGTTTCCTTGGAAGACATGTTCAATGAATGTTTCCGCTGCCGCGTCGGCGCCGTGCCTTCCGTCTCCTTCTCCGTCGATCCGGCGCGCAATCCGGGACGGGCGCTTCGTCTCAATTTCACCTATCCCTCCATGGAGGAACTGGTGGAAGCTTCGAAGCGTTTCGGAGAGGCGGCCCGCCATATCATGGGCTGCCGCGCTCAGGCGGTGTAGCGCCTGAACTGTTTCATATTTCATATATTTTCGGCGGTATGTCCCGCCATAGGGGGGAATTACAATGACAAACACAGTAGAAACCTACGAAAAAGAAGAGCTGAAGCGAAATTTAAAGAGCCGTCATATTGAAATGATCGCCATTGGCGGCGCCATCGGGACCGGCCTGTTCTATGGATCAGCCTGGGCCATCAAAACGGCAGGGCCGGCGATTTCCCTGGTGTACCTTCTCGCGGCGGTAGCCATTTACGTGATCGTCCGCTGCCTTGGGGAAATGGCCGTGGAAGAACCGGTATCCGGGTCCTTCGTGTCCTATGCCCGGCGCTACGTGAGCCCGTACCTGGGCTTCCTCTGCGGATGGAATTCTTTCGTATCCATTCTGGCGGTCACGGCCGCCGAGCTCAATGCGCTCGGCGTGTACGTCCAGTTCTGGTTCCCGGATATTCCCATCTGGGTCTCGGCGGCGTGCGCGGTAGCTCTCGTCTTCGCTGTCAATATTTTCAGCGTGAAATTCTTCGGGGAAACGGAATTCTGGTTCTCCCTGGTGAAAGTGCTCGCCATTGTGGTTCTCCTCATCTGCGGCGCGGCGATGATTTTCTTCGGCGTCGGCCATAACGGTGTGCCTATCGGCTTCTCCAATCTCTTCGATTACGGCGGCTACGCGCCGCACGGCATGTACGGTGCCTTCCTGGCCATCGTCATTGTAGCCTTCTCCTTCGGCGGCATTGAAGATCTGGGCATGGCTGCAGGCGAAGTGAAAGATGTGAAAAAGACCATGCGCTCCGCCGTGAACGCCACCTTCTGGCGTCTCCTCATCTTCTATGTAGGCGCCACCTTCGTTCTCGTGGCGATCTTCCCCTGGACCGAACTCACCGGCAAGGGCAGCCCCTTCGTCCGCGTCTTCGACATGATGGGCATCCCCGGCGCGGCATCCATTATGAACCTGGTCGTCATTACAGCAGTGCTCTCCGCAGTGAATTCTTCCATTTTCTTCCACAGCCGGAAATTGTACAACATGGCTCTCCAGCACAATGCGCCGGCCATCCTCGGCAAAGTGAACCGCGGCGGCGTTCCGGCCAACGCGATCCTCCTGGTTTTCGCCATTATGTTCATGGGCATCGTATTGAACTTCCTCATGCCCAATGATGTATTCAAAATTTTCTCCTCTGTCACCGTGTGCGGCCTCCTGTGCAACTGGACCTGCATCATCCTGTCCCACCTGAAATTCCGGCGCATCCGGAAAGCGCAGGGTACAGAAGATGCCATCTCCTACAAGAGCCCGCTCTATCCCATCGCTGACTACCTGGCGCTCTTCTTCATCGCCGTAGTCATCACCGGCATCGCCAGCATGGCCGACACGAGAGTGGCCCTCGTCATCGCCGCCCTGTGGATGTCCCTCGTATATGTGGTGTACCGCGTGAAAGAACACTGCCAGAAAGCAGCAGCCTCCGCGGCGCCGGCAAAAGCATAATCCTCCCGATGAATCCTTAGGGATGAGGGAAATACAGCCCCCCAGATCCTGTGACCGGTATTGTATCCCGGCTTACAGGGTCTTTTTTTATGCTTAGGGCGCCAAGTGCGGAAATGGGTAAGTGTGTCACGGTCACGGGGTGCAGAGCGCAAAGCGCAGGGCGCAGAGGGGTGGTGCGCCGCCTAAAATACAATGGGCGGCGGAGTTCTTGCAGGCCGGGCGGATGGTGCGTCATGGCTGCCGATGATGCAGGCTGGGACCAATGAGTTCATGGA
>CAUBUJ010000069.1 GCA_958439155.1 uncultured Veillonellaceae bacterium | reverse complement strand
AAAGCGCTGGCGGAATGCCTCTTCGGCAGTGAGAAAGCGCTGATCCGCTTCGATATGTCGGAGTATATGGAAAAACATGAAGTATCCCGTCTCGTCGGAGCGCCTCCTGGATACGTAGGCTATGAAGAAGGGGGCCAGCTCACCGATCAGGTACGGCGTAATCCTTACAGCGTCATCCTCTTTGATGAAGTGGAAAAAGCCCATGCAGACTTCTTCAATATTCTCCTCCAGGTACTGGATGACGGCCGTCTCACTGATGGTCAGGGCCGTACGGTGGACTTCACGAACTGCGTCATCATTATGACCAGCAACCTTGGCTCGATGCATCTCAAAGACCAGATGAAACAGATGGGCTTTAAGACCGATGAAGGCAAGGAGAAGACCGAACAGGACTTCGAACACGCAAAAGAAATCATCCTCGATGACGTGAAGCATGCCTTCCGTCCGGAATTCATCAACCGGATCGATGAAATCATTGTGTTCCATCCGCTGTCCAGAGACAATCTGAAGAGCATTGTGAAACTCCTCCTCAAAGGAGTCCAGAAGAAACTGGAACAGTTCCATATGACCATGGATGTCACTGAAAAAGCGGAAGACCATCTCATTGAAAATGGTTCTGATTTTGAATACGGCGCCCGTCCGCTGAAACGGGTGATCCAGAAAGAAATCGAAGACCCCATTTCCGAACTGGTGCTCAAAGGCGATTTCAAGGACAAGAAAGTGCTCCATGTGGATACCGATGACAAGGGCGCGCTCACTTTCAAAACAGAATAATGCTCAGTTGGCATGAAAAAGGATTTCCTCGAAAGGGGAGATCCTTTTTTCGTGGTACGAAGAGAGAATGGGGGGTATAATATAAAGAAATGGTGGTTTTTCCTGCCTGCGGCAGGAGGCTGGACGATCCGGCGGAAAGGAGAGTCTGTGGCAGAAGAGAAAAAGGAGGGGCTCCCTCTGAAAAAATGTCCGGTTTGCGGGAAGGCGTTCACGGCGCGCCATAAAAGGCAGAAATACTGTTGCCCTTCATGCTGCCGCTATGCCAACCGACACGGCGGCAAAACATTCGACGGGACAGCGATCATATCCAATCCGAACAAGCCGGCGATCCGGGTATTTCTCTGCAAGCACTGCGGAGAGGAAGTGCGGGTCACGGAAGAACTGGATATGCGGACCAAATTCTGCAGCCAGCGCTGTGAGAATCTGTACTGGAAACATTCAAAAAAACATAAAAAAGGAAAGGCTGAGCGGCGGACCTTTACCTGCCGGAACTGCGGGAAAAAGGTAGTTATTACAGACAGCCACGACAGGAGGTCTATTTTCTGCTGCAGTAAGTGCTGCGCCGCCTGGCACGGGCGCCGCCGCAGGGAAAGAAAAGGAGAGAAGCCGTGATGCCGGCAGGCCGCTTCACGGGGAAGGGAAGAATCTATGGCAAAAGTACGGACTAAATTTGTCTGCACGAACTGCGGGGCGGAATTTCCCCGGTGGCTGGGACGGTGCACCGCCTGCGGCGCGTGGAATACCCTCGAAGAGAGGGAAGAAAGGAAAGTGTCTCCCGCGGTGGCGCCGGTAGCCTCTCTCGGCGAGTCCCGCGGGCCGGTGGCGCTGTCCGATGTCCATATGGGCGCGGAAGAGCGCCTCCCGCTCCACATGCCGGAAGTGGACCGGCCCCTTGGCGGCGGCATGGTGCGGGGCTCGGTGATCCTCCTCGGCGGGGAACCGGGCATCGGAAAATCGACCCTGGTTTTCCAGATCTGCCGCGCTGTGGCGGACGCTTCGGAAAAAGTGCTCTATGCCAGCGGGGAAGAGTCGGAGCTCCAGATCAAGATGCGCGCTGACCGGCTGGGGATTCCCGGCGCGTCGTGCTACGTCATGAGCGGCGTCGACCTCACACAGATCATGGACGCAGCGAAGCGGTTGAAGCCCTCCGTTCTCGTGATCGATTCCATCCAGACCATGTTCCTTCCAGACACAGCGTCTCCCATGGGGAGTCCTGCGCAGATACGGGACTGCACAGCGCTTCTGGTGCGCCTTGCCAAGGAATACCATATGACCGTGCTCATCGTGGGCCATGTGACGAAGGAAGGAAATCTGGCAGGGCCCCGGATTCTGGAGCACATGGTGGATGTGGTGCTCTACCTCGAAGGGGACCGGAGTTTCCAGTTCCGCGTGCTCCGTCCGGTGAAAAACCGTTTCGGCTCTACGTCGGAAACAGGGCTTTTCGTGATGGAGCGGGAAGGGCTCCGGGGGATCGCCGATCCTTCGGGGTACCTTCTCCAGAGCCGGAACAAGGATACCGCCGGAAGCATTGTGGCAGCTGCCCTCGAGGGGCAGCGGGCGATTCTCGCGGAAATCCAGGCACTCTCCGTCCATTCCGTGCTGGCTGTGCCGCGGCGCATTTCCGTGGGCTACGATTACAACCGCCTCATTATTCTTCTGGCCGTGCTGGAAAAGCGGGCGAAAATCCCCTTCTCCCAGGAAGATGTATATATCAATGTAGCAGGGGGCTTCAAAGTGAGGGAAACCGCCGCCGATCTGGCAGCGGCCCTGTCGGTGGTGTCGGTCAAGTGGGAAACGCCCATCCCGGGGCGTACCGCGGCGATCGGGGAAGTGGCGCTTACCGGCGACGTGCTTCCTGTATCCCATATCGGGCTCCGCCTCAAAGAGGCGATGAAGATGAAGCTGGACCATTTCATCCTCCCCATGGGCAATAAAAAAGAGGCAGACGCCTTTTTCAGCACCGTCCCTACAGAAGGGATCTTCGTCTCCTATGTGGAACGGATCTCGGAAGCGGTAGCCATGCTCCGCCGTTTCTGAGCGTATTTTCCAGACCTCGTCAGGCGCTGGCCTTTATAAAATTATGATGGAATTTTATAAAAACCGGGTGAATTCGCATCATAAATCGTTTACAATAAAGATAAGACCTGCCGTTTGCTGCAGGTAAAGGTTCATTTTTTGCCTGTAAAGGCCCATTCATTTTATTGATGGATGCAATGTGGTAAAATATATAGTACAAATTTTAATAAAGAATTGACTGCAGGTGAACGCCTGCTATGAGGATAGTTCCATGCCGGAAAAAATACTTCGCGCTATTTTTATACTGCTCTTCACCATCCTGGGGATCGTAGTTTTCGGCCAGTCTGAGACGGTGCTGGTCTCCCTGCTGCCGCCGTCCATGGTGGCGGAAACGATTCTCGGGGTCACCTTCATGTCCCTCGTGTCCATGCTGATCGGCGGGATCCTTGGCGCCATTGTGGGGAATTTTGCTTCTCCTTACCTGATTCACAGCCTTTTCTCCTTCACGTCGTGGACGGAGAAATCCTTGTCGTCTCTTTCCACACAGGATCTGCTCCTTGGAACGGTCGGGCTCTTTCTGGGGCTCATTATCGCCAATCTTGTAGGCATCGCCTTTGACCGGGTGCCATATGTGGGGCCCTATGTGTCGGTGGTGCTCAGCATCATTCTCGGGTACCTGGGGATGCACCTTTGCATCAGCAAGCGGAGCGAGCTTGGCGAATGGCTCCATTTCCGGGGCGGCAAAGGCCGGGCCGGGGATAAAGGAAAAGAAAGGGGAAAACTCCTCGATACGAATATCATCATTGACGGGCGCATTGTGGATGTGTACAAGAGCGGTTTTCTCGAAGGGCCGATTATCGTCCCTGTGTTTGTGCTGGAAGAACTGCAGAAAATCGCTGATTCCGCGGACGTGCTGAAACGGAACCGCGGCCGCCGGGGGCTGGATATTCTGAACCAGCTCCGGAAAAATAACAAAGACGCAATCCGCATCGTCACCGATGATTTTGATGACATCAACGAAGTAGATTCCAAGCTGATCAAGCTCGCCAGGGAAAAGCACTGGAAAATTATTACCAACGATTACAACCTGAACAAAGTGGCCGAGCTGCAGGGGGTGACCGTTCTCAATATGAATGATCTGGCCAGCGCCATGAAGCCGGCAGTCATTCCTGGAGAGCAGCTTTTCGTACAGCTCGTGAAGCAGGGGAAGGAAGAAGACCAGGGCGTGGCCTACCTGGAAGACGGCACCATGATCGTCGTGGAAAACGGCAGCCATGCCATCGGCCATGAAGTGCCTGTGATCATTACGTCCGTGCTGCAGACGTCGGCAGGGCGGATGATTTTCGCAAAACTGGAAGATATGACCGCATGAACAGCATTATTATCGCCGCCGCCGGCCGGGGAGAGCGCTTCGGCGCGGGGCAGAACAAGCTTCTCGCCGATTTCGGCGGAAGGCCCCTCATTTTCTACACCCTTTCCCATGTGATGGAGAGCCGCCTTGCCGGAGAAGTCATCCTCGTTACCGCCCCGGAAGAACGGGCGCTTTTCGCTTCTGCTGCGGAGGAGGCAGGAAAGGGACGGTCCATTCCGGTGCGGTATGCCGATGGGGGCCCCACCCGTCTCGCGTCGGTGGCGTCAGGCCTTTCCGCGGTGTCGCCCGAGTCGGAGATCGTCCTCATCCATGACGGCGCCCGGCCAGGCGTACCGGGCGAGGCCTTCGACAGGCTGATCCGCTGCATAGAGGAAGGGGCGCCGGCCGCTCTCTACTGCATGCCTGCGGTGGATACAGTGAAAGAAACCGACGGGGACGGGACCATTCTCCGGACACTGGACCGGAGCCGGCTCGTCCGGGCGCAGACGCCCCAGGGGGCAAGGACCGCGCTTCTGAAGAAAGCTCTTGCTGAAGCGGAGCGCCGTCATCTCTCCGTGACCGATGACATGTCCCTCTGCGAGGCCTGCGGCATTCCCGTGCGCTGGCTATGGGGGAAAGAGTCCTATTTCAAGATTACCATGCCGGAAGACAGGGGGCGCTGGATGGAAGAACAGAGACAGGAAGAGCCGGGCATCCGCATCGGCCAGGGCTATGATATTCACCGGTTTGCCCCGGAGCGGCCTCTTATATTGGGAGGTGTGCGGATCCGGGAAACCGGAGGGCTTCTGGGCCATTCCGACGCAGACGTGCTCATCCACGCCGTGATGGACGCGCTCCTCGGCGCGGCAGGGTGCAGGGATATCGGATTCTATTTCCCTGACAGCGATGACCGCTTCCTTGGCGCCGCGAGTACGGGGCTGCTGGCGGAAGTGGGGCGGATCCTTGGAGAAAAGGGATACGCCATAGGCAATGTGGATGCCACCGTCCTTGCGGAAGCGCCGAAAATCGGCCCGCATATCGGGGAAATGAAGAAAAATATGGCGGAAGCATTGCATATTTCCCCGGAAAGAATTACTATAAAAGCTACGACCAATGAGACACTGGGCGCGATTGGAAGGCGGGAAGGCATTGCCGCCCTCGCGTCAGCCCTGCTCTACAGGAGGAGATTGTAAAGATGGAAAAGAAAATCAAAGTCCGTTTCGCACCGAGCCCGACAGGGCCCTTTCATATTGGCGGCGCCCGTTCGGCGCTGTTCAACTGGCTCGTAGCGCGTCATGCCGGCGGCACCTTCCTGGTGCGCATCGAAGATACGGATCTTGCCCGGTCTTCGAGAGAATCGGAAGAGAATATCAAGGAATCCATGAAATGGCTGGGCCTTACCTGGGATGAAGGCATCGACGTAGGCGGCCCCAATGGTCCTTACCGCCAGACGGAACGGCTCGATCTCTATAAAAAAGAAGTGAACCGTCTCATTGAAGAAGGAAAAGCGTACTACTGCTACTGCACCCAGGAAGAACTGGAAGAAGAGCGGAAGGCGCAGATGAAGGAAGGAAAGACCCCTGTATACAGCGGCCATTGCCGTCACCTCACGGAAGAACAGATCGCCCAGTACAAAGCGGAAGGGAGAAAGCCCGTCGTCCGTCTCCATGTGCCGGAAGGGGAAACCATTGCCTTTGATGATATGGTCCGGGGTCATGTGGAATTCCAGTCTTCCGGCGTAGGGGATTTCATTATCATGAAGTCTGACGGCATTCCGGTGTACAATTTTGCCGTCGTCATCGATGATGCCTTCATGGGCATTACCCATGTGATCCGCGCGGAAGAACATCTTTCCAACACGCCCCGGCAGATCGCCATTTACCATGCGCTCGGCTATGATGTGCCGAAATTCGGCCATATTTCCCTCATCCTCGGGGCAGATCACAAGAAGATGAGCAAACGCCACGGCGCTACCTCCGTCACCGCTTACAAGGATATGGGATACCTCCCTGACGCGGTGGTGAACTACCTGGCCCTCCTCGGCTGGGCGCCGAAGGGCGAGCAGGAAATCTTCTCCCGGGAAGAACTGATCAAGTCCTTCTCCATGGACCGGGTGTCCGCCAATGACGCGGTTTTTGATATTGAAAAGCTGAACTGGATCAATTTCCAGTACATGAAGAAACTCTCCCCGGCAGAACTCCTGGATTTCTGCCTGCCCTTCCTCGTGAAGGCCGGCTATGTCAAGCTGCCCCTCGCAGAAGAAAAGCGGGCCTGGCTGGAACAGGTCCTGTGGTATGTGCGGGAACACATTTCCTACGGCGCCCAGGCTCCGGAGAATGTAAAGATGTTCTTTGAAGAAGTGCCGCCTTTCACCGATCCGGAAGTGGTGTCCATCCTGAAGCAGGAATCGAGCGCTGTCATCTTGAAAGCTTTCATTGACGCGGTGGAAGCGCTTCCTGAATTTACGGAAGAAGCGGTGACCAAGTGCTTCAAGTCGGTAATGAAAGCCACAGGCATCAAAGGAAAGGCCGCTTTCGAACCGGCCCGCATTGCTTTGACCGGCGTCACCAAGGGGCCGGGCATGTACACGATGATCGTTCTTTTCGGAAAAGAAAAGACGGAAGCCCTCCTGAAAAAAGCGCTTGCTTTTGCGGAAGTGAAGTAAAATATCAGAAAAAGGGGAATCAGCGATGGTTCCTCTTTTTTCGTGGGCAAACGTCCAGCAGGAGGACGGGAAGAGCGTCGTGGCGGCGGGACCCGCGGTCTGGGGTCTGAGGTCAAAGGTCTGGGGTCAAAGGTCTAAGGTCTAAGGCAGAGGGTGCGTCATGGGAGTGGAGTCTGAAGTCTGGAGAGGAAAGCGGAAATAACAGCTTTCAGCCATCAGCTGTCAGCAGAAAGTGATGAAAGATTGAAAAGATCTTCCTCTTTTTCTTCAGACTCCAGACTTTTGTCTTCAGACATTTCCTGCGGCGTACCAAGTCTCTGTACTTTGAACTCTGCCCTCTGTGCCTTGCTCCAAGGTACAAACGGTGCTGTTCTTGACGGCTTTTATAAAATTTCTTCCTATTTCTCTTCAGACTTCAGACTCCGGACTCCAGACTTTCCCCGCGGCGCACCAGATCTCTGCGCTTTGCACCCTGTGCTCTGCGCCTTTTACCTTGCACTTTGCGGGCCTCATCTTGCCTTGTCCTGTATAATAAAACCAGTAACAGGGAGGGCTTATGAAAACATTGGACTTGACGAATAAAACCATCGTTGTGGTATACATGCTTTATTTCGGGGATATGATTTCCCTGTCTCCTTTCCTGGAGGTGCTCCGCCGGGCGGCGAAAGGGTCCCGTATCCTCCTCGTGACGGACCTGCGGTGCCGGGATGCAGCAGCAGCCAATCCCAATGTGGATGAGATCGTCGCTGTGGACCGGCGGAATATGGGCTTCCTCAGCACTTGGAAACTGGGAAGGAAGATCGGGAAAAGCCATCCCGATGTGCTCATGGTGCTCCATGGGACGATGCGCACCACCATTCTGTCGCTGGCCATGCATCCTGCCTGCTGGACGGGAGAAGCGGGGAGCGCGCTTGGAAAGCTTTTCATTGACCGCCCTGCGCTGGTGGAGCGGAAAGACTGCCATGCCGCGGAGAAGTACGTCCGCTTTCTTGGCGATCTGGGCGTGAAAGATCTTCGCTATGAGGGAATGAAAGTGTACGCCCTGCCGGAATGGGAAGAAGGGGCCCGCCGTTTTTATGAAAAGGCAGGAATTGGAAAAGAAGAAAAGATCGCCGCTTTTTCCGTAGGGAGTTCTACGAAGGAGAAAAACTGGCCTGCCTCTTCTTACGGCAAAGTAGCGGACGCCATGGCGGAGAGAGGGATGCGCCCTGTCTTTTTCGGCGTGGAAAGCGAGCGTCCCCTCATAGAAGAGGCGCTCTCTGCGATGAAGCACCGGGACCGGGCGGTGACGGCTGCAGGGAAACTTCCTATGGGGGAATTTATCGCCGCTGCCGGACGTGCGTCCATCGCTTTTACCAATGACAGCGGTCCCATGTACGTCTTCGACAGCCGGGATGTGCCGACGATTGCTATGTTCGGTCCGAGCAATGCCCGGCTCCATCATCCTCTCGGCCGCCGTTCCTGCGCGCTCGCTTCGACGGATATGCCCATGACCCAGGACCATGTGTCCCATACGATCCGGGACGGCCGGTATGTCCCTATCGCATCCATTCCTGCAGGCGAAGTGCTCCGCGCCGCTTCGTGGGCGCTGGGAGAGACGGAAGATTCCCGGTATGAAAGTCATGTCTATGTGGTGCCTTCCCGGAAGGATCAGGGGGAGAACCGGCAAATTTTCCCTCTTTGCCTGTAAAAAATCATAAAA
>CAUBUJ010000068.1 GCA_958439155.1 uncultured Veillonellaceae bacterium | reverse complement strand
TCTTCTTTTTCCAGACTGGTCGCCTGCGCCATGAAACGCTGGACGAAGCGGCTCGATCCCGCCTCAAATTCGAGGCGCACCGCTTCCCCTTTCTGGCGCTTCTTCAGCTGCCGCTCCACTTCCACCACCAGATCCTTTGCGTCTTCCTCATCCAGATTGAGGTCGGCATCGCGGGTGATGCGGAAGGCTCTTGCTTCGAGCAGGTCATAGCCTACAAAGAAACGCTGGCCGAAATGGCGGATCACGTCTTCCAGAAGGACAAAATCTTTCCGGTGCGGCGCCTCCGGATTCTGCGGAAGCGCCACGATGCGGGGAAGCACCGACGGCACCGGCACAACGGCAGTCTTCACGTCAATATCATCTTCCGCCGCTTCCGCAGGCATTTCATTTTTCTCCAGCAGGAAAGCCAGGTTCAGGCTCTTCGACGCGAGAAACGGGAAGGGGTGGGATGAATCCACCGCCATCGGCGTCACCACCGGGAAGACTTCCCGGTCAAAATACGTCTCCAGCCAGGCTTTCTGGTTCTCCGACGCGTCCTCCGGGCGGATGAAGAAGAGCCCTTCTCCTTCGAGGGCTTTCATGATTTCTTTCAGGGACTCATACTGGCGTGCCGCCAGGCTGTGGCAGGCGTCAGAAATCCCTTCCAGCTGCTCTTCCGGCGTCATATTGGCGTTGTCCCGCTTTTCCACGCCGTTTTCCGTGAGATGCTTGAGGCCAGCCACGCGGATCATGAAAAATTCATCCAGGTTGGAACTGGTAATGGCGAGGAATTTCAGCTTTTCCAAAAGCGGATTGTTGGGATCCATCGCTTCTTCCAGCACACGGTTGTTGAAAGCCACCCAGGAAAGCTCACGGTTCAAATAGTATCTATGATCAAAGAAATCCATCATCTTACCTCCGTACCAGTTCCGCGTCCATGCCGAACACATTCTGGAACAATTCCTTTTCCTTCTCAAACATCCAGCTTTCAATGGCCGTATTGTCCCGGCTGTTGTACTGGATCGAAAGGGTATGCCCCTTGATCCGGGCCGTTACGTCATGAATTTTCTGCTTCCGCGACAGGTCCATCGCGCGGACCATGCGGAAAATGGCGACCAGCTTCATCACCACCATCTTCGCGTGTTCATCGAGCACGCGGAAAGGCTCGTCATCATCGCTGGGGAATTTGCTGTGATCGTAGAAGACGATGCATGCCACCATATCTTTTTCCTTATCAGAAATGCCGAAAATATCGATGCCCTTCACGATGCGGCATGCCTGCTGGCTCCGGCCGAGCAGATTCATGTACTTGCCCACCTGGCAGAGAATGATCGCCATGCGGAGAAGGAATTCCTCCCGGTCCCCGAGACCGTTCTTCCCGTCAAAAGCAGCGAGCACTTCATGGGCATACACTTCCATCGCTTTCGCGTGGGCCGGCTCGTAATAATAGCGGTCCGCGATGGAACGGGTGAGCTCGATATTCTGGGCCCGCATGTAGCTGAGCTCGGCGTCATGGGTTTTTCTCGCGCCGTAGAACAGCGCCGCTGCCTCAAGGAAGGTAGTCCCCATCATGACCACATTTTCCACCGGCACATGGTCAAGAATCTCTTTATACATATGAGCCGTAGGCAGCACGGCGCTGGCCCACTGCTCCTTGATCGTTTTATACTTCTGGATCACGATGGACGGCGGCAGGTTCCCCGCTTCCTCATAGAGACGGTACAGATCTGCCGGCTCGATGCGGAGCATGTCCTGATGATCCATGTCCTGGTTCATGAGAGCCGCCATAATCCGCGCCTCCCGCCCGGACAGGACGAGACACCGCGGATGGTACATGCGGATCGCTTTCCAGAGAGGCGCCATAATGGAATGGATATATTCCGACATGGCCTGGGGAAAATCGAGAGAATCCCGCTGGTTCAGGGTGAAGCTCTCCAGGAGGCGCAGCGTCCCTACATGGACATTCTGCTGGTACCTGAGCGCCCCCTGTTCCCAGATGGTAAGCCCGACGCAGCCGGAAGTAATATCGACAAAAAGGAAATTGACTCCCAGGCCGTAACTCATGCGGCGGTTCACTTCCCGGATTTTGTGCTGCAGCGCGAAGTGCTTGTAATAAATTTCCTGGGGCATATCGATCACTTCTACGTCAAAGCCTGTATTCATCCGGACCAGATCCAGAATGGACCGGCGGTTCTTCGCTTCCCGGAAGACCGCCGTCGCAAGCACGGTATACTCTTCCACGCGGTAATCGCGAAGGAGCTGTTTGAGGCCGTTCAGCATAGTGCAGAGCCTGCGGATCGACGCGAAGGAAAGACGCTTTTTCATAAATACTTCTTCGCCGAAAGTCACGTCTTTCCGGACTTCCTCAATAACCTTCACATCATTGACCCCGCGGTATTCCACGATCCGCATAGACAGTGTAGAGGTGCCGATATGAATGACCCCATAGATGAGCGGTTTATTTTGTGCCATATCTATCCCTGCTTATTGTAAACAACAGAAAGAAAACGCCTCCCATTTCTGCGCTCTCTTTCTTTCGATTTTCTTTATATATGTATTATACAATAATTTTCCCACAGCAATGTATGCTTTATGTACGGAAAAGCTATATATATTCTTAACAAAGGATGAAGATCTGCTGTATTTCTATTCCTCTTCTCTGCACTTCTCACAAAACTCTCATCTTCAGGGGCCGTCAAGAAAAGAAAACATGGTAAAATAAACATAGTGTAAATTGACTTGAAAAAATGATTTCCCCAGGGCCTTCCACCTGCGGTCATCATTTCCCTGGCGGCACAGCAAACCGCTGATTCCCACAGAAGAGAGATAGCCTATGGAACGCATTGCAATCATTGACTTGGGCTCCAATTCCGTCCGATTCATCATCATGCAGATCGCCGGATCAGGGGCATACAAACTGATCTATCAGGAAAAGAAAGCCATCCGCCTGTCTGAAGGCATGACGAAAGATGACATGATGCTCACAGAAGAGGCGCAGCGCCGCGCCCTGGACTGCCTCAAAGTCTATGCCCACGCGGCGAGGGTCCTTCACGTGACGAAGACCCTGGCAGTCGCCACCGCGGCGGTGCGGAACGCGAGAAACGGCGCGTCCTTCCTGAAACGAGTCCGCACCGCCACGGGCATTCCCATGACCATCATCAGCGGCCGGGAAGAAGCGCGCCTCGGATTTTCCGGGGTGATTCACACCATTGACGTGAAAGATTTCCTTCTTTTCGATCTGGGCGGTGCGAGCGTGGAAATTTCTCTCGTCCACGACAAAAAACGGCTCCACTCCATCAGCATCCCTATGGGCGCGGTGACGCTGACCGAGCTGTTCGGCAGCACCGACACGGTGACGGAAGAGCAGAAAGAGCGGATCCAGCTGTTCATCCGGAAGAAGCTTCTGGAAATTCCATGGCTCCCGGAAGGGCCGATCCCGATCATCGGCATCGGCGGCACCGTGCGGAACCTGGCCAAAGTCCACCAGCGCCGCATCCAGTACCCGCTGCCCAAACTGCACAATTACCAGTTCCCCTCGGCCGATCTCTTCCCCCTGGTGGATGAAATCTGCCGCAAGAGCTGCGCCGAACGGAAACGCATTTCCGGACTCTCCTCCGAACGGGCGGACATCATCATTGCCGGGTCCCTTGTGGTGGCAGAACTGGTGCGTCTCACCAAGGCAGAGAGCCTCACCATTTCCGGCTGCGGCATCCGGGAAGGACTCTTCTTCCACTACTACGATCCGCTCTACGGCGACAAGCAGGACTGGAAAAACCAGATGCTCCTCACGTCGGTGCGGAATTACCGGAAAACCCTGCCCCTGGACGACAGCTCCCACACCCGGTATGTCACTTCCATGACGCTCTTCCTTTTCGATCACTGGCAGAAACTTCACGGCTTCACCAGCCGGGACAGAGACCTCCTCACGGCGGCGAGCCTCCTCCACGATATTGGCAGCCTCATCAATTACTACAGCCACGCCAGGCACAGCGCCTACATGATCGCCAACGCCCATATTTTCGGCCTCTCCCATAAAGAGCAGATTCTCTGTGCCCTCATCGCCGCCTTCCACCATGGCTATTCCGGAAAAATCCTGAAATCCAACGCCCACGTGACCATTCTTTCCGAGGAAGATCTATTGAAAGTAAAAAAGCTCTCCCTTCTTCTGGCCATCGCGGAAGGACTGGACGAGACAAAGGAACAGTGCATCACCCGCCTCGTATGCCACGCCTCGCCCAAGGCGGCGGAACTCCGGGTCTACACGAACCAGGACGCCTTCGACGTCCAGGCCCATGCCATCGCCCCCTTCCTCCGGCCCTTCGAAAAACTTTTCCGCCGCCCTCTCGACATCCAATGGTTCCCAGGATGCCATCAGGCTTCGATCTTCAAAAAAGATACAGAACTGCTGTAATGCAAAAATCCCGCTCTGCCAGGTTGTACTGACAAAGCGGGATTTTTTTATGATCCAAAAGAAGGAAGCCTCTTACAGCGCGCAGCCGCCCCAGCCGCAGTTGGTGCAGACCACGCAGTGGCCGTCCGGCTTGAGAGCGTAAGCGCCGCACTTGGGGCACTTCGAATTGACCACGTGGCTGGCCTTCGGCACTTCTTTCGCCGCTCTCGGCTGGGGAATGTGCATGGCCGCCGTTTTCTGTTTTTTCGCCGTTTTCTCTTCCAAAGGGGCCTTCTTGTCTTTGGCCGGCTTCTGCCCCTTGCTGTCCTTCTTTTCAGACACCCCGAGGATATTGCCTCTCCGGCAGCCGTCGCGGAAGACGGTGATGCCTTTGCACCCGGTCGCCCAGGCTTCGAGGTAGATCTGGTAGATGTCATCCGGGGTGGCTTCTGTCTTCAGGTTCACCGTGCTGGAAATGGAATTGTCCACCCATTCCTGCATGGCCGACTGGAGTTTCACCCGGTTCATGAAAGGCACTTCATGGCTTTCGATCACCCAGGGGAAGCGCTTCATGATTTCTTCATCAGACAGATCGAGGGGAAGGCCATGGTACCGGAGGAGATCTTCAATGCTGTGGGCGTAGACGCGGAAGCTCTTGTGCTCCAGTTCCATCTTGTGGGTGGAGCGGGCATAGGAAATCTTGTAGAGCGGTTCGCAGCCGCCGCTCCAGCATCCCATGAGGAGGGAAATGCTTCCCGTCGGCGCCACAGAGAGAAGCGTCCCGTTCCGAAGGCCGTAGCGGTGAATCTCTTCATAAAGCGCGGGATCGGCGGTCCGCACTTTTTCCATGATGGGAGAAAGCTTCGTCTTTTCCCAGTCGTAGCGGCCAAAGGTCCCTTTTTCTTTTGCCAGGGCGCAGGAAGCGCGGAGGGCGTGGAGCATCATAATTTTCATGACCCGTCCCATGAGGGCATTCGCCTCATCACTCCCATAAGTCAGCTTGAGAGCCACCAGCGCGTCAGCCACGCCGAAGAGGCCGAGGCCTACCGAGCGCCAGTCATCGATGCAGGTCTTATTTTCCGGCAGCGGCTGCATATCATAGCCGTAAGTCAGAATCTCATCGAGGGCGCGGATCCCGTCTTCCGTCATCTGCGCCAGCGCTTCTTCGTCGATATGGGGATGATCGCCGAAAGGATCTTTCACGAGACGGTACAGGTTGATGCTGGCCAGGTTGCACGAATTGTAGGCGTTGCCTCCAAATTCGCCGCAGGGATTGGTAATTTCAATTTTATAGTCCTTGTAGCCCGAAAGGAGGGTGTATCCATTGAGGCGGTCCTTGAAGAGCGCCCCCGGATCGCCCCAGTCCCACTGGGTGGCGCAGAATTCCCGGAAGAAATCTCTGGCGCGGATGGTCTTTTCCACATGCTCCCCGGTGGCCTTGACATCAAAATGGAGGGTGAAATCGGTGTCATCCCGGACAGCCTTCATGAATTCGTCCGTGAAGAGAATGCTGATATTCATGCTGGCGAGGCGCTCGTTTTGCTGCTTCATGTGCAGGAATTCATACAGGTCCGGATGGTCGCAGTCGAGCCCCATCATCATGGCGCCGCGGCGGCCGTTCTGGCTGATCACTTCCCCGGTGACGTCAAAAATTTTCAGGAACGATACGGAGCCTGTAGAGGTGCGGGCCGCGTTGTTCACGACGCTTCCTTTCGGACGGAGATGGGAAATATTGACGCCGATGCCGCCGCCGTAGGAAAAAACCCGGGCGATCTGGGCATTCACGTGGAAAATGGACTCAATATTGTCTTCCGGCGAAGGGAGAATGTAGCAGTTGGACGAAGACACTTTAAATTTCCCTTTCGCCCCTGCCGCGTAAAGGGTGCGCCCTGCCGGGCAGAAGGCAGCGTCTCCCATGTAGGTACGCACCCGCTGGCGGAGGCCGTCAGAAAATATGGAGCACACCCGGTCCATAAATTCTTCCGCTGTATTTTCGCCGGGATGGAAGTATTTCGCTTTCAATATGCCCTGGCTCACTGTATTTTCATACCATTTCATGGTGGTTTCCTCTCTTCTAATTCTGAAAAACAATCCAATGGCCCATCTTTTCCCTGCCTCGATGGGCGGCGTAAGTCGTCAAGATATTGTGCATGAATAGCTTATCAAATACCACATATAGAGTCAATACAGTCTCTTTATGAAATTTTGTCAATAGAAATTCCCATAAAACTTTCGCATGCATCTATGTGTCAATGACAGCTCCCCTCTCCGGGCCGCAGAAAAAGAACCCCCCTAAGTTGTTGTCCAACTTAAGGGGTTCACTTCAGATGGAGCGGCTCTTTTCTAATGGCAGAGTCACAGAGGATGTCACTGGGCCTTTTTCTGATCTGCATGGAGCCTTGCATGGGGATCCCGCCGGCAGAGGCCGTTGATGATAACGCTGGGCCGTCCAGCGCGCATTTCCATATCTGCGTCCACTTCAAACACTTCAGCGATCGCCTCCGGCGTCATTACGTCCATAGGCGGTCCTGCCCGCTGGATGACGCCGTTTTCCACGACGAGAAGCTTCTTCGAATACCTGCAGGCCTGGTTGATGTCATGGAGCACCATGACCACGGTGAGCCCTTCTTCCTCATTGAGGCGGCTCACCAGTTCCAGCACTTCCAGCTGGTGACAAATATCGAGGTAGGTAGTCGGTTCATCGAGGATCAGAATTTTCGGCTCCTGGGCAAGCGCCATGGCGATCCACACGCGCTGCCGCTCGCCGCCGGACAGGGATACCACGGTGCGGTCTTTCAGATGGTACGTATTGGTGCGGCGCATGGCGTTGGCCACCATTTCCCGGTCTCTTGTGGAAACGCCGGTCCACCAGTGCTGGTACGGATAGCGCCCGCACGCCACCAGCTCAAGGCCGGTCATATCCTTGGGAATTTCATGGATCTGCGGGAGAAAGGCCACTTCTCTGGCCATTTCCCCGCTTTTGAAACTGGAAAGGGGACGGCCGGCGATGGTGATTTTTCCTTCGTCCGGTTTGAGGTTCCCTGTGATTGTTTTGAGAAGCGTCGATTTCCCGCAGCCATTCCGCCCAAGAAATGTAACGATGCTTCCTTTTTCGATGACGCAGTCTACGCCGCGCAGCACATGATGATCGCCGAAGGAGACTTTCACTCCCTTCACTTCAATGGCATTTTCCATCAGGAACTCCTCCTCAGCAGGAACAGGAAAAACGGCGCCCCGAGAAAGGCCATGATGATGCCCGCAGGAATTTCAATGGGCGCGAAAACCACGCGGCCCAGGGTATCGCAGAGGACGAGAATCCCTGCGCCGAGCACAGCCGATCCGGGAACGAGGTATTTATAATCCGACCCGATGATGAGCCGCACAATATGAGGCACTACGAGTCCTACAAATCCGATGAGACCGGCAATGCTCACCGCGCCGGCTGCAAGAAGCGCCGCCACGCAGGTCATGAGAAACCGTACTTTTTCCACGGGAAGCCCCAGGCCCCGGGCTGTTTCATCCCCGAGGGAAAGAATGGTGAGGGCCTTGGCGCCGCAGAAAGCGAAAACCAGGCCCAGCACGGTATAGGGGAAAAGCGCTTCCACCTGGGGCCAGCTCCGGGCGGAAAGGCCGCCCACCATCCAGAGAAGCGCCCCCTGCACGCGGTCCGCGTAAAACACGAGGAGGGCGGAAATCCCGCTCCCGAGGAAGGCGCTTACCGCGACCCCTGCCAGAATGATCCGGCTCGGACGGATGCCGTTCTTCCAGGCAAGTGCATACACCGCGCCGGCAGAGAGCATGGCGCCGATAAAAGCGACCGGCGTCAGCAGCAGAGACGCTGCCGGCATGAAAATGAGCATGATCACACCGGCCAGACCTGCCCCGCTGGATACGCCTACAATGCCCGGATCAGCGAGGGGATTCTTCATGACCGCCTGGAGAATGGCGCCGGACACGGCCAGATTCGCCCCGACGAGGGCCCCTACAATGTTTCTCGGGAACCGTATATTCCAGATCACCATGCCGTCCGTTCCGGACACGGGACCCAGTAAAATTTGCAGAATCCGCGGAAGCGGAATGTCAGCCGATCCGAAGACCAGACTGAGTATCATTGCCGCTGCCGTGAAGATACAAAAAATCACAAGGACGGTGAGACGGAGCGCTTTGCTTTTCCCGCCCTGCCCTTTCGTATCAGCAGCCATAGTTCCTCCTTTGCTGTAGAAAACCGCAGCGGCCTGCAGAAGGACCGCGGTTATTTTCTTTTAACTCCAAATTCCAATACGAATTTATTATACTCATC
>CAUBUJ010000067.1 GCA_958439155.1 uncultured Veillonellaceae bacterium | reverse complement strand
TCTTCCTTTTTGTTGTGGCGGCATTTTGACCACCGAGAAAAATTTTACACTAAGTGCAGTGAGGTGTTTTCACGGAAATAAATCATATGTACCGTTCGGGAATTCATAACTCGCAGCAGGATTCTGATGACAAAAGGGCCGTCATCTATCATTTCAAACATCTGCCGTACTTTCTTATTGAAACAGCGTACTCAGGGCAAACTGGGCCAGTCCATTCCCCTGATCTGCCGCTTTTTGCCACCACATCTTTGCTTTTTCCCAGTCTTTTTCTACTCCTTTTCCGTAATAATAGCAGCTTCCTAAATTGTATTGGGCTTTGTCATATCCCTGCTCTGCAGCCTTGCTATACCATACAAAGGCCTTCTCTTGATCTTGCTCTACTCCATTTCCATCCTCATAGCAGATGCCTATATCATTCTGAGCTCCCGCCAAACCTTGTTTCGCTGCGGCAAGATACCACTTCACCGCTTCCTGCTGATTTTCTTCTACACCTTCTCCTTTCTCATAACAGAACCCTATATTATATTGCGCATATACATATCCCTGATCGGCAGCTTTTTTCCACCACTGGAATGCTTCCGCCATACTTTTGCCTACTCCATTTCCATGCTCATAGCAGCATCCTAAGCTGAACTGGGCTTGAGCCATCCCCTGCTCTGCTGCTTTTCTCCACCACTTAGCTGCTTCTTTTTTATCTTCCTCTGCTCCAATCCCATCAGCATAACTGAGTCCTACGTTATACTGAGCTATTGCATGTCCCTGCCCAGCTGCTCTTTTCCACCACTGCACTGCTTCCTCCATATTTTTCTCAACTCCATCACCATTGGCATAGCAGCATCCCAGATTGTACTGGGCTGACTCCTCTCCCTGCTCTGCCGCCTCATGGTATTGGTCAAATTTACTTATAATACAAATATGGCTATGGCCGCACTGTGCATCGAATTTTTGCTTCCACATATCTGCTTTTTCCCAATCTTTTTCTCCTTTGCGTCCAGATTCAGGGCTATAGTAATTCCATAAATCAAATTGCGCTGACGCATATCCCTGTTCTGCTGCTTTTATATACCATTTCACCGCCTCTTTTTTATCTTCTTCTACGCCTTCTCCGCAAAAATAACATGTGCCTAAACTGCATTGTGCGCCGGCATGTCCCTGCTCTGCTGCTTCCCTGTACCATTTGACGGCCTCTTCCTTATCTTGCCCTACTCCTGCACCGAGCGCATAGCACATGCCTAAATTATATTGCGCTTGTAAAATACCCTGTGCTGCCGCCTTTCCATACCATTTGACGGCTTCTTTCTTATCTTCTTTTACTCCTGCTCCGAACTCATAACACACGCCTAAATTGCACTGCGCCCAGGCATCTCCCTGTTCTGCGGCTTTTCTATACCACTTCACTGCTTTTTTTAAATCTTCTGTCACCCCATCTCCCTTCGCATAAATGCATCCTAAATTATACTGAGCACCTGTATCTCCCTGTTCCGCGGCCTTTTTATACCACTTTATCGCTTCTTCCCGATCTTCCTTAACTCCATCCCCTTCATCATAGATGCACCCTAGATTATATTGCGCATCGGCATCTCCTTGATCTGCGGCCTTTCTATACCACTTCACCGCTTCTTCCCGATCTTTCTTAACGCCATCTCCTTCATCATAGATGCATCCCAGATTATATTGCGCATTCACATATCCCTGCTCTGCAGCCTTTCTATACCACTGCACCGCTTCTTCCATATCTTCTGCCACTCCATCTCCATTTGCATAGCATCGCCCTATCTGAAACTGAGCTTCCGCATCTCCCTGTTCAGCACGCTTGCGGTATTGATTGACTTTATCCAAATGATTAAGCATGACAAGTCCTCCTGCGAATTCCGAAATATCTCTAACAGCATTTTACATTCTTCAAAATATTAGTTCAATAAATAAAAATTCAGAACAGAAGATATTAGCTCTCCCGATTTATCTGCTCCACATTTCAATGCAATAAAAAAAGACTTTTCATGCAAAAGCAGGTGCTTTCATGTCGATCTAAAAAATATGCCTTACAAGGTTCAGCGATTCCATAATAAAAGGGACTGCCGCAATAGTTTTTATAACTTGCAGCAGTTCCCCTGGTCGGATTTTTTATTTCTTTGTGAGCGGCGCGTAGGCTACGAGGAGCTGGCGCAGCTGGTTTCCTGGGAATATGACTTTGATCATCATCTTTTTTCCGGTCCCGGTGACTTCGGTGACCTTGCCTTCTCCCCAGAGCTTGTGCACGGCGATATCCCCCACTTTCCAGTCATAGGTCGCATCGGTCCTCTGCGGAATAGGCTGGGGCCGGCGGGGGGCGAAAGAATTGGAGAGCGCCCATTTCCCTGCCTGGGAGTCGTAGCGGCGGCGCAGGTCCCGCTGCCGTTCTTCCCCGTCATCCCGCGCCGTCTCTTCCATGAGATCCACCGGGATTTCCTTCAGGAAGCGGCTCGGCGTGTACGGCTTCATCTGGCCGTACATGGTGCGCATGTCCGTATTGGTCACATAGAGCTTTTCCTTCGCTCTCGTAATGCCTACGTAGCAGAGGCGGCGCTCTTCCTCGATCTGGGTCTCGTTCATGAGAGCGCGCACCCCGGGGAAAATGCCTTCGTCCATGCCGGCGAGGAAGACTATGGGGAATTCCAGGCCTTTCGCGCTGTGGATGGTCATGAGCGTCACTTTCCCGCCGTTTTCCTCGTACGAATCGGTATCGCTCACAAGGGCGGTCTTTTCAAGGAAATCGTTCAGTGTGCCTTCCGGATTTTCCTGGTGGAATTCTTTGGCCACGTTGAACAGTTCCCCAATGTTCGCTTCCCGGTCATGGCGCCGTTCTTCCGGTTCCTTCATGCTCTGGATGTACTGGGAATATTCCGTATCCTTCACGATTTTCTCAATGAGGGCGAAGAGATCATTGTTCCCCACTTCATTGAGGAAGCCGAAAATGAGGGCATTGAACTGCTGGAGCTTTCCCTGGGCCGATTTGGGAAGACCCGCGTCTTCCGCCGCCATGGCCGCCTCGAAGAGGGAAATTCCCTTTCCCGCGGCGTAATCGGCGAGCTTATCCACAGTGGTCGCACCGATCCCCCGTTTCGGCACATTCACGATGCGCCGGAAGCTCACATCATCCCGGAAATTGGAGAGGAGCCGGAGATAGGCCATGATGTCCTTGATTTCCTGCCGTTCATAGAAACGGACGCCGCCCACCATGGTGTAGTCAATCCACCGGTTCTTGATGGCATCTTCAATGGCCCGGGACTGGGCATTCATGCGGTAGAGTACGGCCATGTCATCGTAGGAACGGTGGTTCTTCTCATGCTCTTCTTTCATGGTGCGGGCAATGAAATCGGCTTCTTCTTTCTCATCCATGGCGTGGTAGTGCTGGATCGGGACGCCTTTGTCATTTTCTGTCCAGAGCCGCTTCGACGGGCGGTCGATATTGTGCTGGATCACGGCGTTCGCCGCGGTGAGGATGGTCTTGGTGGAGCGGTAATTCTGCTCGAGCTTCACCATTTTCGCATTGGGGTAATCTTTCTGGAAATCGAGAATATTCCGCATGTCCGCGCCGCGCCAGGAATAGATGCTCTGGTCCGCGTCGCCGACGGCGCAGATATTTTCCCGGCTGCCTGCGAGGTACTTTGCCATGAGGTACTGGGCGTGGTTCGTGTCCTGGTATTCGTCGATCAGGATGTAATGAAACTTTTTCTGCCATTTCTCCCGGATCTCTTTCCGTTCGAGAAGCTTTGTGGTAATGAGGAGAAGATCATCGAAATCGAGGGCATTGTTCTGCTTCATCCGCTTGTCATAGCGGGCATACACTTCCGCCGCCTTTTCGGCGAAGAAATTTCCCCCGCTCTGCCGGGCATAGGCATCGGGCGTGAGGAGCGCGTTTTTCGCGCCGGAGATCCGGCTCTGCATGGCCTGGGGCTGGTACTGCTTGTCGTCAAGATTCATCTCTTTCAGGATGGTCTTGATGACTGATTTCGTATCGTCTGCGTCGTAAATGGTGAACTGATTCGTATAGGGGGGATAGTTCTCAATTTCCCGCCGCAGAAAACGGGCGCCAAAGGAATGGAAGGTGTACATCCAGATTTTGTCCGCGTCAGGCCCTACCAGCCCATGGACGCGTTCCTTCATTTCTTTCGCCGCCTTATTGGTGAAAGTGATCGCCAGAATCTCCCAGGGGGCGATGCCCTGCTCTAACATGTAGGCGATCCGGCAGGTCAGGGCTTTCGTTTTCCCTGAACCGGCCCCTGCCATAATGAGCACCGGTCCTTCGATCTGCTCCACCGCTTCTCTCTGCTCCGGATTCAATGTATCCAGGTAATGTTTCATCGGCCGCTCCTTCCGCGAAAAAGAAAACCCATATATGACAGATGCCATGTATGAGTTTTCTTGCCCAATTCTGAATTGTATGGAAAAATTACTTGCCTACCGCTTTCAGCAGGAACGGAGCGACCTGTTTCTTCCGGGACATCACGCCGGGAAGAACGATCCGGCCCTCTTCTGCTTTCTTACCGAAGGCATCTTCCGCGTAATGGGCATCGCCGTCGGTATACCAGAGATCGGTATTTTCTGTGAGAATGTTGGTCACCATCAGGAAGGAAGCGGCATAGCCCTTTTCCGCCTTCACCTTGTTCAGTTCTGCCAGAATGGCTTCTTTCTTCGCGTTGATCGGCGCCAGATCCATCACGGAAATCTGGCCGCAGGTGAAGACTTTGCTCCCTGCTTCAAATTCCTTCGTATCATTTTTCGCCAGCTTTTCCGCAGGATAGTCGGAAATATCCGCGCCGGCTTTCAGCATGTCCATGCCGTATGTTTCATAATCCACGCCGGCAATGGCAGCCAGTTCCTTCACAGCGGTCTTGTCTTTTTCCGTGGTGGTGGGAGAACGGAAGAGAACTGTATCGGAAATAATGGCAGAGAGCATCATCCCTGCGATGTCCTTCGGGATGGCTACGCCATTGCATTTGTAGAGGCCGTAAATGATGGTATTCACGCACCCCAGAGGGCGGAAAAGAATATAGATCGGATTGGCCGTTTCCAGATCACCCAGGCGGTGATGGTCTACCACTTCGATGATGTCCGCTGCGTCGCTTCCGTCTACGCGCTGTTTCGATTCATTGTGGTCCACCAGGATGAGCTTCTGTCCCGGTTCCACATGGTCGATGTAGTCCGGCGCTTCCACATGGAAATAGTCGAGCGCAAACTTTGTCTCTTTGTTCAGATCGCCGCAGCGTTTTGCTTCTGCGTCCATGCCGAGCTGGCGCTTCAGATAGGCGTAAGAAAGGGCCGCCGCGATGGAATCGGTATCCGGGGATTTATGACCAATCACAAAAACCTGACTCATAGTAAGTCTCCTTTATAAAAAAACAGCAAAATATAAACCGTCAAACAGAGGAGCCTTCACAGAGCGGCTCTTCTGTCCGTGCAATCGCTCTGCTTATTATAACATACCTGGGCGGCAGCGCGCCTGCCTTTGCGCTTCCCATTTCAGCAGATTTTGTTCTTCTGCTTTCCTTCCTGCCATGCCTGGATATTTTCAAAAACAATATGGGCTCTCTTCTCCATCGCTTCTGCGCTGAAAAATCCCACATGAGGCGTCATGACGCAGTTCGGCGCGGAAAGGAGGGGATGATCCGCCGGAAGGGGCAGCTCGCTGTCATACACGTCGATGCCGGCGCCGCGGATCCGGCCCGATTTGAGCGCTTCCGCCAGCGCCTCTGTATCCACCACGGCGCCTCTGGCTGTATTGATCAGAATCGCCGACGGCTTCATGAGGGCCAGTTCCTTCTGCCCGATAAGATGGCGCGTGTCTTTCGTAAGGGGCAGGTGGATGGAAATGATGTCGCTGGTAGAAAGCACCGTAGCAAGATCGGCGTAGTGAATGGATTCATCTTTCGGCGTCCGGTTGTAGCCCCACACGTCGCAGCCAAAAGCCCGGGCGAGCTCTGCCGTGCGCTGGCCGATGGCGCCGGTGCCGATGATGCCGAAGCGCTTCCCCAGGAGTTCTGCCCCCATGAGGCCCGCACTGGTGCCGCCATGTCTTGCCGCTTCTCCCGCTGCCGGAAGGCGCCGGAAGAGGGCGAGCGCCATCCCGATGGCCAGTTCCGCCACTGCTTCCGTAGAATAGCCTGCGCAGTTGGATACGGCAATATGGCGCTCCCTGCAGCAGTCTGTATCCACATGGTCCACCCCGGTGAAGGCGACACAGAGGTACTGGAGCTTCTCCGCCGCGGCGAGCGCTTCTTTCCGGAGGGGGTAATTCGCGATCACCGCCGCGTCCGCATCCGAAAGGCGCCGGCCCAGTTCTTCCTGCCCGGAGGGACGATCCGGATACGTCACCAGCTCCCACCCTTCCCCAAGGGTTTCAAAAAGGGACTGCACTACATCTTCTTTCACCGCCAGAGGTTCCGCAATGACTAATTTCATGAAAAACTCCTTTCCTGCATTAGGCCCTGCGCCGCCGCAAAGCGGGACTGGGCACCTGAGACAAGAATACACCAATGATCATGCACACCACGCCGGCCAACTCCTTCCCTGTCATGGTCTCGCCCAGGAAGAAGACCCCTCCCAGACCGCCAAAAACCATTTCCAGACTGAGAATCATGGAACATTCCGTAGGAGGCAGGTGTTTCTGCCCTACGATCTGGAGTGTATAAGCCACGCCGGTAGAAAAGACGCCTACATAAATCACCGGCCACCACGCCGCAAGGAGGGCGGAAAAATCCACCGTTTCCACACAAAGCATGACCCCCAGATTGATCAGTCCGCATACGAAGAACTGCCCGGCGGCGATCTCAATGGGATCATACCGCTGGGACGCGTAGTCGAGATACAGAATATGGGCGGAAAAAAATACGGCGCAGAGAAATACGAGAGAATCTCCCAGGCCTATGGTGAAATCCCCCTTCACCGAAAGCAGGTACACCCCGGCCATGGCGATGGCCGCGCCGATCACATGGTTCCGCCGGAGCACATGACCGAAAAGAATGCCGAAGAGAGGCACCATCAGAATGTACGTAGACGTAATGAAGCTCGCTTTGGACGCGGTCGTATAAAGAAGGCCGATCTGCTGGAGCATGGTGCCGCCGCAGAGGAGGCACCCCGCGATGGTTACGCCGATCCACTGGGAAAAATCCCTCCGTTTCGGCGATGGCTCTTTCTTGTGGAGGAGAAGAACCGGCACCAGCGAGAGCGCCCCGATGAAAGAGCGGACCGCATTGAATGTGAATGGACCAATATTGTCCATGGCAACAACCTGGGCAGAAAAAGCAAAGCCCCAGATTGCCGCGGTCAAGACCAGCAAAAAACGGTATTTCATAGCGCCACCACAGAGACAGAAATCACAACCCATGGGAAAAACCTTTTTTTATTATAGCACAGGAACACCGCCCCGTTTCAAGGCAGGATGAACTGTACTATAATGAAAGCAATAGAATTTCATGAAAACAGTGATTTCACAGAAAGGCATCGTGATCATGATCAAATTAGCAGCGATTGACCTGGACGGTACCCTCCTCCGCGACGATATGACCATTTCCGCCGCGTCAAGAGAGATCCTCCAGAAAGCCGCCCGGCAGGTACGCATCGTCGTCGCCACAGGCCGCATGTTTGATTCCGCCCGGGAAAAGGCCAATCTCCTGGGCCTTCCTGATATGCCGGTCATCTGCTACACCGGAGCGCTGGTGGGCATGACTGTATCGGGCCGCGTCCTCTGGGAAGAGGGCCTGCCCCTTTCCCTGGCAGAGGCGATCCTCGCGGAAGGACGCCGGGAGGGCTGGTCCATCCAGTCCTACATTCACGACAACATCTGCATGCCCGGCCCCTCCCCGGCAGAAGCCAAGTACAGGAAATACCGGGCAAAACCTGCCCAATATCTGGGAGAAGCCTTCTACCATCCATCCTTCCCGCCGACCCGTCTCATCGTCACCGAGCCGGACAGCGAAAAAAGGGCCGCCATCCGCGCCGCCATCGCCGCCCGTTTTGGCAGTGAAGTGGACATGGTCTATCCTGGCGACGATTTTCTGGATATCCACAGGAAAGGCGTCTCCAAAGCAGCGGCCCTCCTCCGCCTCTCCCGGGACTGGCAGATCGCTCCGGAAGAAATGGTCTCTTTCGGCAATACGGAAAATGACGCGTCCATGCTGAAAATGACCGGTCTTTCCTACGCGGTAGCCAACGCGGAACCAGCGGCCAAAGAAGCGGCCCGGCACATTCTCCCAGATACCAATAACGAAGACGCTGTGGCAAAGAAGCTCTCCGCCCTTCTCGGCCTTTGAGCCTCCCCTGCCGGCGCAGCAAAAAACGTCCCCCTGCGGGGCCCTTACGGAATGAACCGCCGTAAGGAGCCCCGCCAGAGGGACGTTTTCTTATTTCCTGAGGGCGTCCAGTTTTTTCCGCACCTCATCGGGAAGATTTCTGCCGATTTCGCTCCGCAGATTTCCCCGGTTGTTGTGGGAAATGAACTGATGCTGCTCTTTCTTGTCTTCTTTCAGCACCCGCATGAGGTCTGCCACCGCCATGCGGTACGCGCCGTTTCCAAGGATCTGGTTCTGCACGGGACCGTCAGAGGAAACCACATAGATGGAACGGTACTCGTCACGGCGGCGGTACGATTCTTTCTCGATGTAGCTGTCCGCCGTCATATGGGCCGGCGTAAACACTTCCTTGAAGTACGGCGCCAGCATGGTTTCCTTCACCTGATTGCCCTGGCCCTGCCCGTCGAAGACGACGATAATTTCCACGCCGTTGTGCGCGCCGTAATCCTGGAGCAGGTCAAGGAGCTTCTTCCGGCTCGTCTCCAGTTCTGTCCGGGGAAAAACATCAGGCTCCC
>CAUBUJ010000066.1 GCA_958439155.1 uncultured Veillonellaceae bacterium | reverse complement strand
ACATAGGCGATTCCTCCTTTATTGCCGTACCGGCAGAGCGTGCGGTAGATCCCGCGGAGCATATCCCTCTCCCCGGAAGCGCCTACGAGAGCCACCATGGGAATAAAGAGCTGTCTTGTGCCGGGATTTAAAATTTCATTCGTCGTGAGAAGCAGGTCCGCCGCCCCGATGCGGTCCTTGCCGTCTTTCATGGAAAGGACCTCCGCGCCGCAGATGCTCTTCACCTTGTCCTTCATCCAGGCGCAGTCGCTGTCTGACATATTTTCAAACAGCAGCACCGGCCCCACTTTCATATGAAGCCGCATGAGGGAATGAATCGTATCGGTCGGGTCGTACCACATGGGACTGCGCCCGATGGCAAGGACCGCCCGCTTCCCTTCCGTCACAGGGAGAAGATCCGCCACAAAGCGGGTCAGATCCTGTTCTTCCTCCGCAATGAGCTCCTCTCCCTGCTCTTTCTTCCCGGTGAGCTTTGCCAGAGCCGCGATGAAGCGGCGCGTATTTTCCCAGCCGATGGGATAGACTGGATGTTTCATAAAGGAAATGCCGAAGCGGCTTTCCAGTTTCTCCGCCGCCTCTTCGAGAATGCTGTTGGTCTGCCCCATGCCGCCTAAGACGACGCCGATCTCCGCGGAAGGAATGTGCTTCCACTCCGCGAAGGGCACATAGCCGGGGAACTGCCATTTCGCGGTATAACCGAAAGCGCGGAGAATGCGGCGCACTTCCGACCCGTACTGTCCCCACGGCCCCATCTGGTCGCCCAGGAGGAGCGCGGTCCCTTTCACATGTTCCTGTGCCTCGAAGAAACGGTCAATCATCTGGTTCATCGCCATTTTATAGCCGTCGCCGTATTCCCCGCCGAGGAAGCCCGCTTCCGTCACCGCCACGACAGGGACGCCGTATTCCGCTTCCGCCTCTTCCGCGGCCGCTGCCACGTCATCGCCAATGACCCCGGCCACGCAGGAGGTGGCAATCACAAGACATTCCGGATGGTACGTCTTCATCACATAGCCGATGGCATCCCGGAGACGGTCTGTGCCGCCAAAAATCGTATCTTTTTCCCGCATATTCGAGGACAGAAGGGGCACGGCCTCCATTGTTTCCAACTGGGCCTGGGCGATCCCCCGGTACTGGCTCCCCATATCCATGGTGGACGCCACATGGGCGCATCCCCGGGGGCTGTGAAAGAGCACAACGCACCCTTTCGCGTAGGCCGCTGCCCGGTAGACCCCGGGCATGACGCAGCTGCAGGACCGTGTTTTCCCGAGGAGCCATTTAGCCTTCAGTTCCATACTTTGCCACCAGCGCTTCCAGATCATCAAAAGAAACCGGGGTCGGAATGGTGAGGTCCTCATTATTCCAGATGGTTTCCGCCAGTTTCGTATACACCGCCGCCTGGGCCGAGTCCGGCGCGTACTGGAGGACAGTCTGGCGGTGGTTTTCCGCGATATTCACGATTTTATCTCTTGGAATAAAGGCAATGAGTCTGGTGTTGAGCCGGGAAGCGAATTCCGTAAGCAGTTCTTTTTCTCCCGGCACGTTCCGGCTGTTCCCGATGATGCCGGCAAGGCGCACTTTCCCGCGGGAGGCGAAACGGCGCACCCCTTTGGAAATGTTGTTGGCCGCGTAGAGAGACATGAGCTCGCCGGAAGATACAATGTAAATATCCGTGGCGTATCCTTCCCGGATAGGCATGGCAAATCCGCCGCACACCACATCGCCCAGCACGTCATAGAGCGTCAGATCCACATCGGGGAGAGCTTTCAGCCGTTCCAGCAGCTGGAGCGCCACAATGATGCCCCGTCCGGCGCAGCCCACCCCAGGTTCCGGTCCGCCTGCCTCTACGCAGGAAATGCCGCCGAAACCGGTATGGACCAGGTCTTCCTTCCGGATGGAATCCCCCTCATTGGTCCGCACCTGGTCCAGTATTGTCTCCCTGCAGATATGTCCCAGAAGAAGCCGGGTCGAGTCATTTTTCGGATCGCACCCGATCTGGCAGACCTTTTTCCCCAGAAGGGAAAGCGCCGCTGACACATTGGAGGCGGTAGTGGATTTGCCAATACCGCCCTTCCCGTAAAACGCGATTTTTTTCATTTACAGCACCTGCCTGACCATTACAGAAAAGGATCTCTATGGAAGAGAGAATCCCCCTTCTTTATTTTTCACTTTCTCTTAATAGTATACCACAGCAGACCTTTCCTCAACAAAAAGAACCCTCCGGTTTCCCGGAGAGTTCCCAGCATGTCCCGCCATAGCGCAGGACCGCCATTATTGATCTTTTCTCTTGCAGAGAGCGAGCGCTTCTTCCGCGATGCGGGAAGCGGTGAGGCCGTATTTTTTGAGAAGGTCATCAGCCTTGCCCGATTCGCCGAAGCTGTCGCCGACGCCGACCATGGCCATCGGCACAGGGCAGCGCTTCACCACCACTTCCGCCACGGCACTTCCGAGACCGCCCTTGACGGAATGTTCTTCCGCCGTGACGATCGCCCCTGTATCCTGGGCTGCTTTCACAATGGCCGCTTCATCAATCGGCTTAATAGAGCTCATGTTAATGACCCGGGCGCTGACGCCGCATCCTCTGAGGAGATCCGCTGCCTGGAGCGCTCTCGATACCATGATCCCGCAGGCAATGAGCGTCACATCATACCCTTTGCGGAGCACTGCCGCCTTCCCAGGGGTAAAGGGCAGATCCGGATCGGTGATGTCGTCACATTTCGCCCGACCCATGCGGATGTACACAGGGCCTTCATAAGAGGCGGCCCACTTCACAGCCGCTGCCGTTTCCGCCGCGTCAGCCGGCACGAGCACTGTCATATTGGGAAGCACCCGCATGAGGGCGATGTCTTCCAGCATCTGGTGGGTCGCGCCGTCTTCCCCGACGGTCAGGCCGGAGTGGGTGAGCGCCACTTTCACATTGAGCTTCGGATAGCAGATAGAATTCCGGATCTGTTCATACGCCCGTCCCGCGCCGAATACGGCAAAAGTCGAGGCGAAGGGAATCTTTCCTGCCGCCGCAAGGCCCGCCGATACGGCCATCATATTGCCTTCGGCGATGCCGCAGTCAAAGAAACGGTCCGGATAGACCTTCGCGAATTCCCTTGTTTTGGTGGAGGCGGACAGATCCGCGTCGAGAACGACCAGATTGGGGTACTTCGCGCCCAATTCTTTCAAAGTTTCGCCATAGGCGTCACGTGTTGCCTTCCCCATTATTCTGCTTCCTCCACTTCTTTTACAAAACGCTCACACTGCTCCGCGGTGGGCGCCTTCCCGTGCCAGCCCACCTGGCCTTCCACTTCTTTCACGCCTTTCCCTTTGATCGTTTTCATCACGATCACTGTCGGTTTTCCAGAAGTCTTCTTCGCTTCCAGAATGGCTTCGTGGAGGGCGCTCACGTCGTGGCCGTCAGCATGAATCACATGCCAGCCGAACGCTTTGAACTTCTCCCCAATGGGAAGGGGCGACATCACATCGGTGATCTTTCCGTCAATCTGAAGCCCGTTATTGTCTACAAAAGCGGTGAGGTGGTCCAGCTTGTAGTAGCCGGCAAACATGGCCGCTTCCCACACTTCCCCTTCTTCCAGTTCCCCGTCACCGAGGATGGTATAGACCCGCCAGTCAGCCTTGTCCATTTTCGCCGCGAGCGCCATGCCGCAGGCCGCGCTCACCCCCTGGCCGAGGGACCCGGTGGTCATATCTACGCCGGGGGTATGCTTCATGTCAGGATGGCCCTGCAGCACCTGCCCGGCCTGGCGGAGATGATCCAGCCATTCTTTCGGGAAATATCCCTTTTCAGCAAGCGCCGCGTAAAGGCAGGGCGCGCCGTGGCCTTTGGAAAGCACCAGCCGGTCCCGGTCCGCTTTATGAGGATCGGCAGGATCAATCTTCATTTCATGGAAATAAAGAAGAGCCATTACATCCGCAATCGAAAGGGAACCGCCGGTATGACCGGAATCCGCTTTGGTAATCATCTCCAATATATCGACGCGCATGTCCTTTGCTTTGCTCCGGATGTACGTCACTTCTTCCGCGGTGAGTTGTTCCATTATGACCTCCTGATCAATCCTTCCAAAATGCGGGTGGTTGTCCCCGCTTTTTCCCGGAGGGCCTCCACGGCTTCCCATGAACGCCCGTCCTTTCCTTTACGCAAACATTCCATAGTTGTATTATACAATGTTTTTTCGTCCAATGCAGTGATGGGACACAGCGCTTCCTCCCCTATGGCGCGGAGAAAATTGTCGATCTTCGGATCGTAGGAAATGCCCAGAAGGGGCACATGCATGAGCGCGGAAAAAATCAGGGCGTGAAGGCGCATTCCTGCGAGCACATCCAGATTTCCTATGATCGACATCAGCTGCGGCGCCGTATAGGACCGGCTGAGGAAATATACATTCTTTGGGGAGTCCCCGCAGATCTTCCGGGCCGTTTCCGTATCTTCCGGGCACTGCATAGGAATGAAAACCACCGATACCTCTTCCTTCGCAAGGCGGGCGATGTACTTCGCAAACCGGGGCATCCACTCTTCCCTGCGGAGCCAGTTTCTCACAGAAATGCCTATAATGGGCTTTCCCTCCGGCACGCCTGCTTCCCGCAGGATCTGTCTGCCTTCCGCAAGAGACGCGGCAGGCAGGGAAAAGACCGAATCCGCTGTCGTATACACCGGTGCCGAAACGCCGAGCCCTTCCAGAAAGCGGCGGGACTTTTCATCCCGCACTGTCACAGCGTCCACCCGGGACAGCACAAAAGAAAGGAGCGAAGCCACCCATTTCCTCCGGACCGGGCCGATGCCCTGGGCATAGAGAAATACTTTTTTCCGCAAAACCACGCCGGCAAAAATGATGGACAAGTAGTAGAGAAGACTCCTGCTGCTAGTCACATCCTGAAGGAGGCTCCCGCCGCCGCTGATCAGAAGATCGCAGGAAAGGAGGCTTCGCAGGATGGCAAACCCGCCGAACCGGGGAACCGCCTTCGTATGAAACTGGCGGGCTGTCTCTTCCGGCCGGCCGGATATAACCGTGATCTCCGCCTCAGGCAGGAATCCCCGCAGGGCGCGGAGCATGGCGTAGAGCATGGCCTCATCCCCTGCGTTGCGGAATCCATAATAGCCGGAGATAACGATTTTATACTTTGCCATATCGTTCTCCAAAGAACTTGGTAAGCCGCAGGAGAATCACCGCGCCGATGAGAGCGAGGAGCCCTGCTGCGGTCCCCGCGGCCAGTCCGTCCAGACCGCGGATGAAGCTCAGGATAAAGGGGCTTCTCATATGGGCAAAGGTTTCCACCATGGATCCCTGTCCAATGGTCACCGCGATAATCAGGAAATAATGGAGAAGCTGCGGCCATTTCTGATAAAGAGACGCCACCGCCAGGAACACCGCCGGATGACCCAGGAGGAATTCCTTTTCCCGGGGACGGGCATACATGGTGTCTTCCAGGAACCGGCGGAGGGCCACTTCAAAAGCAGGGACCGGCGCCATATTGTTCCCGCTCCGGCCTACAAACATGAAGGCAGCGAAGGCGAGCATCCCAAGGCCCATGAGCACGCCCAGACGGATCGGAATATTGCAGAATTTTTTGATGAATCCCGCAAACTCCCGGTCGTTTGTGACAGGCTTTCCGAAAAAGGGGAAATGCTGGATATACACCAGAGTAATCAGCACGAGAGGCAGCACAAAGGTAGCCTTCACGCCGCGGAAGATTTCCATTTCCAGGAAGAACCGGATATCTCCGAGAAGGGCGCTCACAAAAATGCCGCCGCAGAGAGCGGTAAAGCCCCCTGCCCAGAGCACAGCCGCCCCTTCCGCAAAGACTTTCCCCCAGGACTTTTTCTGTTCCGCCTCCTGTTTCTTCAAAAGGCAGTACCAGAGGAAGAAGGAAACGATAATGACCGGGGTACCAATCTCCACAGCAAGAGCCAGAAGCTGCACCGGAAGGAGCGACGACGTCCCCCAGTAGAGCCCCTGCGTCACAAGGAGGCCTGCGCCCCAGATGGGCCATACCCATTTTTCCGCGCAGGGCAGCACAAAGAGAAGAGCCATCACCGCGATGGAAAGGGCCCCCGCCATGGCCGCGGCCCGGAGAGGCCGGCTCGGGAAGTACGGCTCCATCTGGGACGCTTTGCCCACAGAAAATCCATGTTCCGCCAGGCGGTCACGGGTCTGGGCGATATAGCCGGCATTCGTTTCAGAAAGGCTCTTCCCATCCAGGGGATACTTGTAGGACGGGAACAGATTCATCCGGATATTCCGCTCAATGTCGCTGATGTAGAAACGGGCCGACGCTTCTGCCGGCGTAATCTTGATCAGCTCATCTTTCGACATGGCATAGAGACGGACTGTATTGTAATCCGATGTTTTCACCATATCGAGCGCCCCTGCCTGATTCTCAAAGCCCAGCTGGGACTGCGCTTCAATGAGGACAATCGGAATATGCCGCTCCTTCATAGCGTCCCGGAACGCGTCCGCCTGGGATTTGTAGCCGAAGGCTTCCTTCCCGGTGAAGAGAATGGCGCTCACTTTTGGGGAAGCGTCCACCGCGCGGAGGAATTCCGCCAGAATCTCAGGGCTCTGCTTTTCCGTATTGAGCGGGCGGAGCACCAGGTAGAAACCGGACGCTTCCGCCTCTTTCACGCGGGCCGGGAAAATGCCCACAGGCATCTCGAGGAATTTCATCCAGTCCGCTTCCACCTCAAGGGTTCTCACGCCGCCTATGGAAATTTCCCGTACATGACGGCTGTCCATGCGGAGGCTGAGGTTCTTTTTGAAATCCTCAAAGAAGGCTTCCCCGTCTTCATGGGAAGAAGGCTGGATATAGATCCGGTCCGCCGAGACGGCAGGATCATTCCCTGTCCTTGCCATCATATCGGCGCCGCGAAAAATGAGCGCGTCTCCCCGTCCGAGAATCTTCGATGGCGTATCATCATAGAGCGCTAGGGAGGTGACGCCGTTTTCCCGGTAAAGCTGGAAAAGCTCATCCGCTGTCTTTCCTTCAAGGGGGGCTCTGGCGATGATATCGTCATAGTCATAGACCATTTCCACCGTCTGGTCATTGGCCTCCACATGGAAACGCTCATAAGAAATCACCGCCGCCGCGAGAAATCCCAAAAGAATGACAATGGATAAAAGTTGTAAAGTCAAACGATGAAGGCGCATCCGCTTCTGCTCCTTATGCCTTAAATTTCTTCTGTTTCAGATATCCTTCGATAAACTCATCGATCCCGCCGTCCATGACAGCCTGGATATTCCCGGTCTCCACGCCGGTGCGGTTATCTTTCACAAGAGTATACGGCTGGAACACATAGGAACGGATCTGGCTGCCCCATTCGATGGCCTGCTGATCCCCTTCGAGATTCTTCATGAGCTTGTTTTTCTTTTCCATCTCCAGCTCAAAAAGTTTGGCGCGGAGCATGCGGAGGCACTGCTCCTTATTCTGCAGCTGGGATCTCTGGGTCTGGCAGGACACCACAATGCCTGTCGGATTATGGGTCATGCGCACCGCTGACGATGTCTTATTGATGTGCTGGCCGCCGGCGCCGGAGGAACGGAAATAGTCCACCCGCACATCCGCCATATTCAGGTTCACTTCCACATCGTCATCAATTTCCGGCATCACGTCCACCGCGGAGAACGACGTATGCCGCCGCTTGGCCGCGTCAAAAGGCGAGATCCGCACCAGACGGTGCACGCCCTTTTCAGAGCGCAGCATGCCGTAGGCGTACTTCCCTTTGATCATGTAGTCCGCCGCCTTGATCCCCGCTTCATCGCCGGGGAGCATATTCAGTTCTTCCACTTCGTAGCCGTGGCTGGCCGCCCATTTCAGGTACATCCGGATCAGCATGGATGTCCAGTCCTGCGCTTCGGTGCCGCCGGCGCCGGCATGGAAGGACAAAATAGCGTTGTTGCTGTCAAATTCTCCGGAAAGAAGCAGTTCGATTTCCTTCTTGTCCAGAATGTTCTTCAGCCGCTCTATTTCCGCGGCGATTTCCGGTTCCATCGACTGGTCATCTTCTTCGATGGCCATATCCAGAATGTCCTTGAGCCCTTCCGCCTGGTCAAAAAGACGGGTGTAGGTATCGTAGGCATCCTTTGCCTCGGTCGCTTCCTGGGAAATTTTTCTCGCTTTTTCCGCGTTGTCCCAGAAGCCGGGGTCACTCATCTGTACATCATAACTGGTGATTTTTTCTTTCAGCCGAGGTAAGTCAAAGTGAATCCCTGATTTCTCTTTCGTGGTTTAGCAGATCTGCCAATGTTTTTTTAAGGTCTTCCAGCATCTGTTGTCACATCTCGCTTTCATAGGTACCGGGAATTTTCCATTCCCCTGTTTAGACAAATACAAGTACATTATACTGTTTTTATGCAATAAAAGCTACCGCCGGGAAAAAGTCGGCGCCGCAAGTCTGAAAGGGCTCGTGCAGCAATAGCTGCTGGTGCGTCATCAGCATGGGGTCACAGGTCTGAGGTCTAAGGCAGATGGTGCATCATTGGAGCAGCGTCCCAAGTCTGGAGACGGAAGCCGGAAGTCTGGAGAGGAAATAGGAAGGATTCTTTTATATTTGGCTTCGCCGTGCATGGACAGGTGAGCTTTCATCTGTCAGCCATCAGCTTTCAGCTTCGCATACTTGCACAACTGATGGAAAAGCACTATGTATGCAGGCGCAACCCTCTCAGGCCTTCGGCCAAGTCCGCGCTGCCAGGTAAGGAAAGGGCAAAGCCCGCTTGTATAGCAGTAGAGAACGTGGCCGCTCGCACATTCTCCTCCCCACCCGGGGCAAGCCTTCGATTTTGACACTTTATAAATGTCCGGATTTACTCATGCGCATAAAGGAAAATCGGAAATAATGACACTGCGCAGGGCTCGCCCCCCTGGGGGAAGGGGAAGAACCAGCGGCTGCTTCCTCCGCTGCTGCAATAAGCTGGCTGTGCCAGAGCCCCGGATATTT
>CAUBUJ010000065.1 GCA_958439155.1 uncultured Veillonellaceae bacterium | reverse complement strand
TCATAGCCGATGCGGCTCATAAATCCGGTGAATCCCACCCGCTGGGCGTCTTCATAGCCTCTGGGCAGAGGAGACAGCGGCTCTACAAAGAAACGGTAATCCTGTCCGCCTGCGGAAGGAAACGCCGATTTGACGCCTTCCCGGATCCGTCCGATCACCTTTCCGTCCTCCTGGCGGAACGCCGGGAAAGTCTGGTTTGTATTATTATAAAATGCCATTTACGATTCCTCTCTAAGGAAAGGGGATGCCTTCTATCTGGGGCATCGCCCTTTCTCCAACAATGAGCTCCGCAATGAAGGGCTTCTTACTTCCTTCATTGCGCAGCCGCTGAATGGTTGTGATTTATTCTGACAATAAATCTTCCGCCCGCGGGACCTGCCGGGCGGGGCCTCATAAAGGGCCCCTGTGAAAAGGTACGCTCTGATTCTGAAAGGGAACCTTTCTCTATGTTTTCCGCGCCGCGGTCTTTCTATGTTTATATTATAGGGACACCTTCATGTATGCCTTCCCATATGTCCGAGCATGTTGTCCACCCACCGGAAGCACCATGTAGAAAATACGATGCCCATCGCCAGGATGAGCTGCACCGCTGTGGTGGTAAGCGGCAGCATCTCTGTCGCTTTCGCCGCGAGAATGACCGCCCAGAAAATATGGATCTCCCATAAAAAAATAAGCCAGCTTCTATGGAAATGACGGGCATACCGCCAGAAGCAGTATCCCAGCTCCCATAGAAGCACCAGATCCATAATGAGGATGTCCGGCGGAACGGTCATCATGACGCGGAGCAGCAGCTCCTGCAGCGGATCCGCACTGGTCATACCTTCCTCCTTTCCTTCCAACAGAGAGGCCTGCCCATGGGAGGGAGGGGCCTCTTTTCTTCCTTGAGATGAATCCTTCCTGCAGGAAATTCATCTCTTTCTTTATTGTATCCCTGCAAGTCCTTTTCATCATACAACGGGGAAAGCCCGCTGTAAATGCAGGGCCCAATAAAAAACACCGCGCTGGTGAAACGCGGTGTTTTTGCTGTATGAGATCTGCCTTTTACTGGGCTGCTTCTTCTGTATGGACTGGTACGGTCTCTTCCGCAGGCTTTACAGGTTCGCCTTCATGGACGACCTGGATCCGGCGGTATCGGGACATGCCGGTGCCCGCAGGAATGAGCTTGCCGATGATAACGTTTTCCTTCAGGCCCATGAGCGGATCAGACTTGCCTTTGATAGCCGCTTCGGTGAGCACCCGGGTAGTTTCCTGGAAGGACGCTGCCGACAGGAAGGAGTCGGTCGCCAGTGCCGCCTTGGTGGTGCCAAGGAGCATGTTCCGGCCGGTAGCCGGTTCTTTTCCTTCGTCTTCGAGGCGCTGGTTTTCCTGGCGGTACGCCACCATGTCCACGGTTTCGCCTGGGAGCCAGTTGGAATCGCGGGGATCTTCCACTTTGATCTTGCGGAGCATCTGGCGGACGATGATTTCAATGTGCTTGTCATTGATTTCTACGCCCTGGGAACGGTATACGCTCTGTACTTCAGAGACGATGTACTGCTGGGTCGCCTGGACGCCTTTGACGCGGAGAATGTCGTGGGGGTTGATGGAGCCTTCCATGAGCTTCGTCCCCGGCTCTATCACGTCGCCGTCTTTCACGATGGCCCGTTTTCCGAAGGGCAGCTTGTACTGTTCACTGGTTTCTTCATTGGTAACAGTCACGATGGGCACGCCCTTATTTTCTTCGGACTCGCTCACAGTGACGGTGCCGCCGATTTCACTGATGATGGCATGGCCCTTCGGCTTGCGCGCTTCGAACAATTCTTCGACACGGGGAAGACCTTGTGTGATATCTTCGTTGGAAACGGTGCCGCCGGTGTGGAAGGTACGCATGGTGAGCTGCGTGCCCGGTTCGCCGATGGACTGGGCGGCAATGATGCCGACCGCTTCGCCGATTTCTACATGGCGGCCGGTGGCGAGGTTTCTGCCGTAGCACTTGGCGCATACGCCGTGGGCAGAGTGGCAGGTCAGAATGGAGCGGATCTTGAGGCGGTCATAATGCTTCTGGATCTCTTCTGCCTGTTCCTCTGTAATTTCTTCATTCTTTTTCGCGATGAGTTCGCCCGTTTCCGGATTCACCACGTCGTCCACGGGGCAGCGGCCGGTGATGCGGTCTGCCAGAGACTCGATGACGCCGCCGCTCTGGATGATCGGGGTCACTTCCACGCCTTCCACTTCATCCATATGGATGCGGATGGCTGGAATGTCTGCGGCGAGGATCGCTTCCGCCACGTCGCTGGACATTTCTGTCCCTGCCGGGAAGAGTTCCGTCCCGTCACGGGTAACTGCCGCTGCGTCAAGGTGCTTGCCTTTGAGGCGGGTGGTCATGAAATGGCGCAGTTCTTCCACCATGGACGCTTCCGCTGCGGCCGCGCCGAGATCGATGGTTTCCGCCGCCGGTGTTTCTTCCCCTTCTTCATACTTGGGAATCACCGTGATGGAATGGATCAGATGATGGTTCAGAACGGTCAGGTCATCAGCAGAGAGACCCCGGCCTTTGACGAGGAGCACGTTGCCGCTCTTCGGATCCACCACGTCTTCATCGAGAATGGCGCCGATGAGCTTTCCTTTGAGGCCGTGAATGACAGAGCGGATGCCTGCTGCAGCGCGGATCCGTTCTTTATCGAAATCAAGAACGACGATATCGCAGTCTTCTTCCCGGACGATCACGTCCTGGGATACGTCGACGAGACGGCGGGTGAGGTAGCCCGAGTCTGCCGTACGGAGTGCCGTATCAGCCAAGCCTTTCCGGGCACCGTGGGCGGAGGTGAAGTAATCGAGAACCGTCAGGCCTTCACGGTAGTTCGCCTTAACCGGCAGTTCGATCGGACGGCCGGAGGTATCGGCGATGAGGCCGCGCATGCCGGCAAGCTGGCGCATCTGGCTGTCGTTGCCGCGGGCGCCGGACTGGGCCATCATGGTGAGCGGATTGAATTTCTTCATGCTTTCCTTCATGGCTTCCGCTACTTCGTCGGTGGCTTCGCCCCAGATACGGACGATCTGCTTGTACCGTTCTTCATTGGTAATGAGGCCGCGCCGGAAGAAGCGTTTCACCCGTTCCACTTCGGCGTCGTGTTTGGCGAGAATTTTATTCTTGCTTTCCGGCACCGCTACGTCGCCGATGCCGATGGAAATGCCCGATACGAGGGCATAATGGAAGCCGAGGGCTTTGATGCTGTCCAGGAGGTCCCCTGTCGCTTTGAAGCCGAGCTTGCGGAAGCAGTTGTTCACGAGCTTGCCCATCTGCTTCTTGTCGATCACAACGCCCAGGCATTCCCGTCCGTCGCTTCTCTTGTGGAAGTAACGGAGCACTTCAGGAATGGCATAGTTGAAAATAATGCGGCCTGGGGTGGCAATCACAAGGCCATGGCCGGGGATGTCCATGCGGACGAAGTGATGGAGGAATTCTCCCCCTTTGCCTTCATCCTTGGCTTCCGTATAGGCGAGCATGATTTCCTTGAATCCGGTGTAGACCGGCAGGGTCTTGTAGTCTACTTCATTTTCATCTTCCGGCGTAATGGTCAGGTAGTAGCTGCCGAGGATCATATCCTGAGAAGGAATGGCCACCGGCTTCCCATCCTTTGTGGAAAGGATGTTGTTGATGGAAAGCATGAGGGTGCGCGCTTCCGCCTGCGCTTCTACCGACAGAGGCAGGTGACACGCCATCTGGTCGCCGTCGAAGTCTGCGTTGTAGCCAGGGCATACGAGGGGATGCAGCTTGATGGCGCGGCCTTCCCAGAGGATCGGTTCGAAGGCCTGGATACCGAGGCGGTGCAGCGTGGGCGCGCGGTTCAGGAGCACCGGATGTTCTTTAATGACGTCGGCGAGCACGTCCCACACTTCCGGGGCGAGCTTGTCTACTTTCTTGCGGGCCACTTTCAGGTTGTTCGCCATGCCTCTCTTGATGAGTTCGTGCATGATGAATGGCTTGAAAAGTTCCACTGCCATTTCTTTCGGCAGACCGCACTGGTACATTTTGAGTTCCGGACCGACTACGATAACGGAACGGCCGGAATAGTCGACGCGCTTGCCGAGCAGGTTCTGGCGGAACCGGCCCTGCTTGCCTTTCAGCATATCCGAGAGGGATTTCAGGGGACGGTTGCCCGGGCCTGTCACAGCGCGGCCGCGGCGGCCATTATCAATGAGGGCGTCTACCGCTTCCTGGAGCATGCGCTTTTCATTACGGATGATGATTTCCGGCGCGCCCAGTTCGAGGAGACGTTTCAGACGGTTGTTGCGGTTGATCACACGGCGGTACAGGTCGTTCAGGTCGGACGTGGCGAAACGGCCGCCGTCGAGCTGGACCATCGGCCGCAGATCCGGCGGAATGACAGGAATCACGGTGAGGATCATCCATTCCGGCTTGTTTCCGGACTGGAGGAAGGATTCCACTTCTTCCAGACGGCGGATGCTCCGCACCCGGCGCTGGCCGGAACTGGTTTCCAGATCTTCCTTGAGTTCCGCTTCGAGCTTCACCAGGTCCAGTTCCTTCAGGAGGGTCTGGATCGCTTCGGCGCCCATGCCTGCCTTGAAGGAATCTTCGCCGTATTTCTGCACGGTTTCCTGGTATTCCGCTTCGGTGAGAAGCTGCTGCTTGGCAAGGTTCGTCGTGCCCGGATCGAGGACAATGTATGCCGCGAAGTAGAGGACTCTTTCGAGGGCTCTCGGGGAAATGCTGAGAATGAGGCCGATCCGGCTGGGGATGCCTTTGAAGTACCAGATATGGGACACCGGGCAGGCGAGCTTGATATGGCCCATCCGTTCACGGCGCACTTTGGAGCTGGTCACTTCTACGCCGCACTTGTCGCAGATCGTGCCTTTATAGCGCATTCTCTTGTATTTGCCGCACTTACATTCCCAGTCCTTGGTCGGTCCGAAGATCTTTTCGCAGAAAAGCCCGTCGGTTTCCGCCTTCAGCGTGCGATAATTGATGGTTTCCGGCTTGGTCACTTCGCCGTGGGACCATTCAAGAATCTTTTCCGGGGAGGCGATGCCGATCTTCATGGAATCAAATTCGTTTACATCTAACAATTGGATACCGCTCCTTTCCGGGAATGTTATTCGTCAGACCCTTTGTTGGGGTCGTCAGTAATGGTAAAGTCCAGGCTCGCGCCGTCGTCATGGTCTGCCGCTTCCTGTGCGTCAATGGCGTCAAGGATGTCGTCAGTCGGTTCTTCCTCCGCGGAGGCTGCCTGATGGACCGCTTCCACGTCGTTTCTCGCTGCCGATGTGCTTCCTTCCCCTTCCATGACTTCTTTCAGTTCCTGCTGATGAGCACTGTCGTCATGGTCATGGTGGTGATGGTCGCCGCCGCCGAAGCCCTGTTCCAGATCTTCGTCATCCAGTTCCTTCAGCACCACTTCTTCGCCGTCTTCGTTGAGAATCCGTACATCCAGGCCAATGGACTGGAGTTCCTTCATGAGGACCTTGAAGGATTCCGGTACGCCCGGAGCGGGAATATTTTCGCCCTTAACGATCTTTTCGTACGCTTTCACACGGCCGATCACGTCATCGGACTTGACCGTGAGGATTTCCTGCAGGGTATAGGCCGCGCCGTACGCTTCGAGGGCCCATACTTCCATTTCGCCGAAGCGCTGGCCGCCGAACTGGGCCTTGCCGCCGAGAGGCTGCTGTGTCACAAGGGAGTAAGGACCGGTGGAGCGGGCATGAATCTTGTCGTCTACCAGGTGATGGAGCTTGAGCATGTATTTCCAGCCGATGGTAACGGGGTTGTCCAGCTTTTCGCCGGTTCGTCCATCGTAGAGAACGCTCTTGGCGCTGGCTGGCAGATTGGCCGCCTTGAGGGTCGCCGCCAGATCTTCATCGCGGCAGCCGTCGAATACAGGGGTGGCAATATGGATGCCGGACGCGTCCGGTTCAGGCATGCCGTACTTGTCAAAGTCATAGCCTGCTTCCCGGAGACGGCGTTCCACATCAGGATCGCCATTCATGATTTCCTCGCCCAGCGCGTGGCACGCCCAGCCGAGATGGATCTCCAGAATCTGTCCAATATTCATACGGGACGGTACGCCCAGCGGATTCAGCACCAGATCGACCGGCCGGCCGTCCGGGGTGAAGGGCATATCTTCTACAGGGAGCACGCGGGAGCATACGCACTTGTTGCCGTGGCGCCCTGCCATCTTGTCCCCTTCATGGATTTTTCTCTTCTGCGCGATGTAGACGCGGACGCTCTTGTTGACGCCCGGCGGGAGTTCGTCCCCTTCTTCCCGGGTGAAGACCTTCACGTCTACGATCTTGCCGAATTCGCCGTGGGGCACCCGGAGAGAGGTATCCCGCACTTCCCGTTCCTTGTCGCCGAAGATGGCCCGGAGGAGGCGCTCTTCCGGCGTGAGCTCGGTTTCGCCCTTCGGCGTCACCTTGCCTACGAGAATATCACCGGGACGGACATCGGCGCCGACAGAAATGATGCCGTTTTCATCGAGGTACTTGATGGCGTCTTCCCCGACGGAAGGAAGCTGGCGGGTGATTTCTTCATCGCCGAGCTTCGTGTCGCGGGCGTCGCATTCGTATTCTTCAATGTGAATGGATGTATAGAGATCGTCCTTGCAGAGCCGTTCAGAAATGAGCACGGCGTCTTCGTGGTTGTACCCTTCCCAGGATACGAAGGCAACCAGCACATTGTGGCCGAGAGCGAGCTCGCCCCCGTCGGTGGCCATGCCGTCAGCCAGGGTCTGGCCCGCTTCCACCCGGTCTCCCACATAGACGAGGGGACGCTGGTTGATGCAGGTGCTCTGGTTGGAACGCATGAATTTCACCAGGTAGTACACGTCCAGATCGCCTTTGTCGCTTCTTACGGTGATCTTCCGGCCGTCTACGCTCTCTACGACGCCGCTCCGTTTGGCGAGGATGCATACGCCCGAGTCCTGGGCTGCGACGAATTCCATACCGGTCCCTACGAGAGGCGCTTCCGGACGGAGCAGCGGCACTGCCTGTCTCTGCATGTTCGCGCCCATGAGGGCACGGTTCGTATCATCGTGTTCGAGGAATGGAATGAGGGAGGTACCGATGGAGACGACCTGTTTCGGGGATACGTCCATCAGATCGACTTCCGGTGCGTCCGCTTCGAGAGGATCGGCGCCGCGCCGGGCAGTGACGTTCTGGTTTACGAAATGATTCTCTGCGTCCAGCGGTTCACTGGCCTGGGCGATGATCTTGTCTTCCTCAATATCGGCGGTGACGTACTTGCACGTATTGGTGACCACCGGATGCTCCGGATCGGTCTTGTCCAGGAGCCGGTACGGCGTTTCAATGAGGCCGTATTTATTGATGATCCCATAATTGGCCAGAGAGGAAATAAGGCCGATGTTCGGACCTTCCGGCGTTTCTACCGGGCACATCCGTCCGTAATGGGAATAATGCACGTCGCGCACTTCGAAACCTGCGCGCTCACGGGAAAGGCCGCCCGGGCCGAGGGCAGAGAGACGGCGCTTATGGGTGAGTTCCGCCAGAGGATTGGTCTGGTCCATGAACTGGGACAGCTGGGACGATCCGAAGAATTCCCGGATCGCCGCCACCACCGGACGAATATTGATGAGCGCCTGCGGGGTCATCTTGTCTTCATCCTGGGTGGTCATCCGTTCACGGACGACGCGTTCCATACGGGAGAGGCCGATGCGGAACTGGTTCTGCAGAAGTTCGCCGACGCAGCGCACCCGGCGGTTGCCCAGATGGTCGATATCATCGGTCGTGCCGTAGCCCTGCATCAGGTTCAGCAGGTAGTCAATATTGGCGATCATATCTTCCGGATCGAGGGTTCTGTGATTGTCCGGGAGATTGCAGTTGTTGCAGATCACCTTCACTTCCGTGCCGTCTTCCTTCTGGGTGAGGAGCTCTACCATGCCTTCGCCGCCGTACACGCCGGACTCGTCGATTTTCTTCATCGCTTCATCATCGAGGAGCACGCCGCTTTCGATGACCACTTCGCCGGTTTCCTTATTGATGATCGGCTCTGCTGTAGTAAGGCCTTTGAGGCGGTTCTTCCAGCCCAGTTTCTTCCCCGCTTTATAGCGGCCTACTTTGGCCAGGTCATATCTGTGGGGATCGTAGAAGAGATTGTGCAGAAGGGTAGTCGCGCTTTCCACCGTAGGCGGTTCGCCTGGACGAAGCTTTTTATAAATTTCAATGAGCGCTTCGTTCGTATTCCGGGTCGGATCTTTTTCGAGGGTCCGCTGGATATGCACATCCTGGTTGAAGAGCGCCAGAATATCGTCATTGGAAGAATAGCCGAGGGCGCGCACCAGGACGGTGGCGGGCATCTTGCGGTTCCGGTCGATGCGGATGGCGATGGCGCCGTTCGTATCCGATTCCAGTTCGATCCAGGCGCCGCGGTTCGGGATCACCTGGCCGCTGTAAATGTACTTGCCCAGGTTATCCTGCTCACGGCTGAAGTACACGCCGGGGGAACGGACCAGCTGGGAAACGATGACACGTTCCGCGCCGTTGATCACAAAGGTGCCGGTGGAAGTCATAATCGGGAAATCGCCCATGAAAAGGTCATCATTTTCCTTAATTTCCCCGGTTTCCCGGTTGAGCAGCTGCACCTTCACTTTCAAAGGCGCGCAATAGGTAATCGCCTTGGAACGGCAGTCATCAATGGTATTTTCTTCATCACCGAAGTAATAGTCTTTGAAGAAGAGCGCCCATTTATGGCCGCTGTCCTCAATCGGGGAAATGTCATCAAATACATCCCGGAGACCTTCCTTCTTGAACCATTCATAGGACTTCGTCTGAAGGTCAAGCAGATGCGGCATTTTCAATACTTCATCCGCTCTGGCATAGGTGTATCTCTTTCTTGTGCCTACCTGTTCAGGTCTGAACATCCTGCGCCTCATCCTTTCATCATTACATACAACAATCTGTCAAGAATATCCCGTGAAAGCGGGAACACAAAGAGCAAGGCCATACTTGACAACCTTGCTGGAATCGGTTCTTTCCGCATTTTCCCGCAGATGAACCGGAAATTATCTGAAAAATAGTACTGCTGTGAATTCATATTTTATCATATAGAAAGGGAAATCGCAATAAAATGCCTTGAAAATCGCCATTTTCTGTACCTATTCAATTTATCTATATG
>CAUBUJ010000064.1 GCA_958439155.1 uncultured Veillonellaceae bacterium | reverse complement strand
GTAACGGGCGTCTCCCGTGCGGCATACCGGCATAGCCTTCTGCTCACGCAAGCTCTGGAATGCACTTCCGCCGCGCTCACCCTGTCCGCTCTCACCATTGCGGACTCTCTGGAAGGGTCATTGTGACGTACTCTTTCCTTCATCGCCTGTTTTCAAATGATTGTCCCTACTCTATCACGGTCCATTTTCCCTGTCAATAAAAAAGGAACATAGAAAAATCCTATGTCCCTTTTCTGATGTATGAAGAATTTTATGCCTGCAGCTCCTTCAGCAGTGCTTCCACATGGGTCGTGGCCTTCACATTGCGGTACTCCTTCAGAAGATTTCCCGCCTCGTCGATGACGAAGGTGGACCGCTCGATACCCATGTACTTCCGGCCGTACATGCTCTTCTCCTTCATGACGCCGTAGGCATTGCACACCGTCTCATCCGCATCGGAGAGAAGCGGGAAATTCAGCTCATTCTTATCACGGAAATTGCAGTGCTTCCGCACAGAGTCACGGCTCACGCCGAGCACCACGTAGCCGAGCGCCGCAAAATCTGCCAGGTGATCCCGGAACGCTTTCGCCTCCACCGTGCAGCCGGAGGTATTGTCCTTCGGATAAAAATAGAGAATCACTTTCTTCCCTTTGTAATCAGAAAGAGAAATATCCCTGCCGCTGTCAGAAGGAAGGGCAAATGCCGGCGCCGCCGCGCCAATGGTGAGTTCTGCCATAGGTCTCATCCTTTCTTTTATCGAAATTTATCTATGTTATATGCAGTGTACCCTATTTCCGCCGCTTCCGCAAGGGAGGAGAAACGTCGCGCATATAATGCGGATCATAGGCGGTGCTTCATTGGCGTAGAGTCCAGCGCCTGATTTCTTTCCAAAGAACCGCTTCCCTCTTCAGACTTCTGACTCCAAACCTGATTCTCCGTTCCCATGACATACGATCCGCCTTTGACCTCCGGCCTCAGACCGAAGGCCTCGCCGCCAATAAAACAGAGAGTTACCTCTAGGCATGGCAGCCAGTTCCTCAGCCCATACAGCCAGCCCTGCGGTTTTCTACCTCGTGCAGCAGGAGGCGGATCCGGTTTTCCCGGTTCACATCACTCTTTCCCGGGAAATATTCCTCTGTGAGAAGGGGCAGATCCGGCCGTACTTTTTGAAATACTCCCTCTTCTTCCCCGCCGTTTTCCATCGCCGAGAGACCTCTTAGAGAAATCACAGCTTCCGCGCCGCGGAGGAGAAGATTCCGCTGCCATTCCCGGAGCCCGTCCCCTTCATGAAAACGCGCTTCCCTGTAAATCCGCATCCCCCACCCCTCTGGTACGTGGCCCAAAAAGGGCAGCGCCTGCACTGCTTTTTCATAAGGCTTCCTATACGCTTCCGCTGCATTTCTCGCAGCCATGCACCGCTCCAGTCCGCGCCGGTCACCGCCAAAAGATGAGGCCCAGTACGTCCAGGTGATCTGCATCGCCTGCCATTCACCCAATCCAAGTTCTGCCGGCACAGCGCCAGCTTTTTGTATGAGAGCAGCGGGGGAGGCGCCAGGAGAAAACCGCAGGAATGGATCGCCGTCAATCCCGATGACAGGCCTTCCACTGCCTGTACCTGCGCCGGCGAGCACCTGCACAGCGCGGCGGAAGAACGATTCATACGCCGCAAAGGATCCGCCCCGCACGGCCTCCCCTGCTTCGCCTGCCAAATTTTCCAGGAGATCCCTATACTCTGGAGCGAGTGTTTCCTCCCCGCGGAGGAGGAAATCCCCGATGAAGAGCGCTGCAAAGAACCGGTGCAGCAGAGAGCGCGTCACTGGAAGGGATCCCGCCCCGCCGGCACAGTGGAAATAGACCGCGCCCGCTGCCCGCCCTGCTGCCGAAAAGCCCCGCCGGAGAAAAGCTGCGTCCCGCCGGGAAGAAAACATCAGCACGGACCGACCCGCTGCCTCCTTTGAGGAAAGCCGAAGCACACTGGAAAGCGCAGAAAGCACCGGCACGCCTGCCTCATCGGGCAGGTACTGTGCTGCCTTACCGCCTTTTGCTGCCGGAAGCAGATCCGCTTCATAGCCTTCCCCCTGAAAGGCCGCTGCCAGAAGCGGGCCATACCAGGACAGAGAGGGAATGAGGAAAGAAGGCTTCCCCTGCGTCAGAAATGGCGCTGACGCACGGAGCGCCGCTTTTGCCTCCGGATGCGCCTCGAGCACCTCCGCTTCTGCCAGGAGAGACCGGAGCCGGATACGGATCGCCCCATTGTTCATTCCCTGGTCCAGACTCAGTACCGTATAGAGCTTTCCTGCCCGGCGGAGCGCATCTTCCACCTCCATCCGGGTGAGCCCGTCATAGCCGCAGCTGATGGAATGAAGCTGCACATATTGGAGACGCGCTTCCCGCTCCGCATAGGGGAGCGCCCCGAGGAGAAGGTCCCGGAGAGACATGTCCCCTGCAGAGAGACGGAGCCTGCCCGCCCCGAGCAGCGTCAGACCTTCTCCGGAGAGCACCGCCGCCCCAAGAGAGGTGATCATATGGGGGATCCCCTTATGAATCTGCGGATCCCGCTGGTACGGACGGCCACAGAGAATGATCCCGGGCCGGCCTGTTTCCTTCATCCACAAAAGAGCGCGCCTCGTCTCTTCCATAAGCCCTTCGTAGAAATGAAGCTGCGCCGCTTCCCCTGCCTTCACTGCCTTAAGGATGTCTTCCCGATCTATCTGGGGAAGCGCCGCCGCAAGGGCCTCCGCCATGGCAGGATCTCCTGCCGCGGGAAGCGCCGGGTGGAGGAAAGGAATCCCCCTTTGGCGGATTGCCTCCCCCATGGAAGAGGCGATAGTATCTCCATATGCGGCATGGCGGCGCTCATCGATTTCCGGCTCCTCCCCGCCGCGGTTCCTCGACGGCATCCAGATGAAATCCACCGGTTTCCGCAGCAGATCCCACACGTGGACATGGGCGAGGAAGCAGGCATGACAGTGCACCCCTTCCGGGAGCGTTGCCGCGGCCTCCGCCATGCCTTCTTCCGCGAAATCCGACCGCACCGCCCGGTAGCCAAGAGCGGCGAAGAACGCTGACCAATAGGGAAAATCCTCCCACATATCGAGCACTGCCGGGATCCCCACCCGGCCTTTGGCCTTTCCTTTGAGCGGAAACGGGCGGAAAAGATGATCCCTTGCCCATTCATAGCCATCCGGGATGGAAACGCCTGCAGGAATTTTCACCCCGGCGAGACGCTCTCCCCGAGCGCAGCGGTTTCCTGTCACGAAGACCGACCCGTTAGAAAATGTCTTCACCGACACCTGGCAGTGATTGCCGCAGCCGCTGCACCTCTCCATACGGGACTGGGTCGTAAGGCGGAGCGCCGCCTCTTTCCCAAGAAGTGCGGACGGCCCTTTCCCTTTTCGCTCCCTCGCGAGAAGCGCCATGCCGTAAGCGCCCATGAGGCCGGCTATATCGGGACGGATCACCGGCCGCCCCAGCTCCCTCTCAAAAGCGCGGAGTACCGCGTCACTGCAGAAAGCGCCTCCCTCAACGACTACGCGCCTTCCCATGTCCTCCGGGCTGGTCAGCCGCACCACCTTGTACAGCGCGTTCTTGACCACCGATATGGACAGTCCTGCCGCCAGCTCTCCCAGTCCGATGCCGTCCCGCTGGAGCTCCTTCACCTTCGAATTCATGAGCACCGTACACCGCGCGCCCAGATCAAGCGCCCCGTCCGCGCACACAGCAGCCTTTGCAAAATCTTCCATACTCATATGAAACGTCTCGGCAAATGTTTCCAGAAAAGCGCCGCACCCGGAAGAGCAGGCCCCATTCAAAGACACCTCCGACAAAATTCCCCGTTCCAGCCGGCAGTACTTCATATCCTGCCCGCCAATATCGAGGATCGCCGTCACATCCGGGCAGAAAGCCTGCGCGCCCCGCACATGGGCCTCCGTCTCTACCTCTCCCGTGTCGAAGTGAAAAGCCTTCCTGAGGAGTCCCTCGCCGTAGCCCGTCACCCCTGCCGCTGCGAGATACGTCCCCTCCGGCAGACCGTCATAGATTTCGGTAAGGAGCCGTTTCGCCGAGCCGAGCACATCCCCGTGATGCCGCCAGTACCAGTCCCGGAGGATCCGCTCCTCCCCGTCCATGAGCACTGCCTTCAAAGTGGTCGACCCGGCGTCCACGCCGAGCCACACCGGCCCTTTATGGCAGGATAAGTCCGACCGGCAGGCCCGGTCCCTTCCATGGATTTCCTGGAAATGGCGGTACTCCTCCGGCGACGTAAAAAGCGGAGGCAGCCGCGCAGCCTGGGGCCGCACCGGATTCTTCCGAAAACGAGCCGCATGGCGGGATAGAGGCGCAGCCTCCCCTGCGGCAGAGAGCGCCGCGCCGAGCGCCCCATAATACACCCCGTCTTTGGGAACAAGCACATCCTCCGGCGGCAGCTGGAGCGTTTTCCGGAAGCGGTCCCGCAGCACCGGCATAAAAGAAAGCGGCCCGCCAAGGAACGCCACTCGTCCCCTCAGAGGCCGTCCCTGGGAAAGCCCGGACAGCACCTGCTGGACAATCGCCTGAAAAACAGAGAGGGCAATGTCCCGCCGGTCTGCCCCCTCATTGAGCAGCCCCTGCACATCGGTCCTGGCGAAGACGCCGCACCGCGACGCGATAGGATACACATGGCGCCCCTCCGCGGCGAGCCTATTGAGACCGGCCGCGTCCGTCCCAAGAAGCGCCGCCAGATGATCCAGAAAAGCCCCCGTGCCGCCGGCGCAGTCCCGGTTCATCCGCTGATCCGGCGCTTTTCCCTTAGGAAAATAGGTCACCTTCGCGTCCTCCCCGCCGATCTCAATCGCTGCGTCCGTATCCGGAAGGTATCGCCGGATTGCCGCCTCCTCCGCTGCCAATTCCTGCGTGAAAGGAATACCCCATTTCTCCGCCAAAGCCATGCCGCCCATGCCGGTGAGTCCCATGCGAAAAGACCGATCAGGAAAGGCCTTTACCGCTTCCTCCACGATATGAAGCACTGTCTCCCGCACCTTCGCCCGGTGCCGCTCATACCGACGAAATACACACACCCCCTCCGGCGAAAGCACCACTGCCTTCACCGCCGTAGACCCCGCATCCAGTCCCAGAACCCATCCGTCCATACCCATTCTCCCGTCTAACACTCGTCTATATAAAAGATAAGAAATTTACTATTTTAATATAATATAAAAAATATCTAAGAAAAACCGCAAGGCATAAAATCCCTGCGGTTTCAAAAAATCAGAAAGAATACGTCATCCCAAGCTCAAAACTCCGTCCCTGCGCGGTATACCAGGCCCAGGGTTCATCGAGAGCTATGCCGCTTGCGGCGTACTGCGTAGCCGACATATAGCCTTTATCAAACAAATTCCGTATTTTTGCGAACACTTTCACAGAATCGTTCACCTTATAATTGGCCGATATATTCCATACCCAGTAATTTTTCTCCGGTAAAAACGAGTCAAACCCTTCTGGAAAATAATTATTAGGCGCAAAATCAGACCGGTTTAGTGCCTGCAAATGAATATCATAGCTATTGCGTACATAGCTGATCTCTGCCATCACTTGCGTCTTCGGAAGACGGGGAATCTGCGCGTCATTATCTGCAATCAACCTGGAGTAACTCATATTGGCATGAAGATACCGGCCGAAGGTCTTGTCAAAATTCACTTCTGCCCCTTTGACATGGGAAGTAGCATCCGTATTGACGTAAATATTTTTATTATCAGATCTGTTCAGATTCTTAATGACAATTGCGTTATCATACTTGCGATCCCACACAGAAACATCCAAATGGGTTGTTTCATCAAAGTCAATCTTGAGCCCCGCTTCATTGCTTCGTCCGCTCTCAGGCTGAATAGACGGATTGGCTAAAAAACCGGCGTTACCAAAGATGGCATTGGTCGATGGGGTCTGATAAAACTCATTGCTCGATACGTAAACATTTACCTGATCTGTCAGCGCGTAAGAAAGGCTGGCGCTGTTCAGTGTCTGCTGGACATAACTATTAGAATCCACGTACCGCAGACCGGCAGTCAACCTGAGCCGGTCAAAAATATCCCATTCATCCTGTACATACAGCGCCGTTTCACGAATGGCTCTATTCGGCGCTGCCGCCGTGGCTACACTATACCGGTTCCATTCAAATCCGGCGGAAATCCGGTTAGTATCCGACAACTGCCGATAATACCGGTCCGTTACAGAATAATTATCCCGATCGTTTTTCTCCCATGGCTTGACTGGCGACCATCCCGGCTTTGTATCGGAACGCATACGGTTTGTATACGCTTTCCCCCATAATACAGAGAAATCATTGGACTCTTTTCCGTCCTTGCTGTGATATCTCAGATTCATGCCCGCGTTTTGGAAACGATAGTCAGAGCTCCAGTAGCGATATCCTTTCCCTGGTGTTTCATACCGGGCTAGTCCATTCTGCAGAATATCCTGATAGGTAAAAGATAAGTCCGTCACCGGGCTTACATTCATGCCAAGACGCAGATTCACCGCGTCAGAATCCAGGCCTCTTGGCATAGAATTTCCATACCCGTCTGTATAATCTCCCTTCTTGGTCTTGTCATAGCTCATCGACCAAAATACGTTTCCCTCACTGCCACTATGATGGACATGGTAATTCCGGCTATCCCCGCTGCCCGCTGAAACTGTCAGATTGCCCTCTGGGCGATTAGGCTTGCGCGTCACAATATTGACCACGCCGCCGGTGGCATCCGCGCCATACAGAGTCGACGCGGCGCCTTTCAGCACCTCAATCCGTTCTACATCATCCATATTCATATGCATCAAGTAGGTTTTATACGAATTTCCTGTTTTCTGGATGACTCCATCTATAGCGACTTTTACGTTGGACGTACCGCGGATGGTGAGCGACGATTCCCCGGAAATCTCAAAGCCAGATCCTTCGCCAAATACGACCGAATCAATGCCGGATACATGCTGCAGCGCTTCTGACAAGGTCTGGTAATGATTGGCCTCTATTTCTTCACGCGTCACAACGGACACACTGGCCGGCGCTTTGCTGTATGCGTTAGGCGTAGCTGTGGCAGTGACTACCACCCCCCCTAGTTCGTACACTGGCGCCGATGCATTCGCTGTCAAAGTAGACAGCGTAAGAAAAGATAAAACAGAAACGTATAATAATGCCTTATTCATTATGGCCTCCTATATGGTCCTTCCACTTTGTTCTCTATATTCCTTCACAAGAACCTGCAATTTTTCGATAGCTTCGACCGTTCGCACACTTCCGCAATAAAAAGCATTCTGATCAATACTCAAAAAACGATGATTTCGTACAGCACTTACATTCTGCAGAATCTGATTGGATTCTAAGGCTTTGATTTTCTTCTCTGCCGGCGCCGCAGGAGAATTAACAATCAGCAGAATATCTGGATTTTCCTGCAAAAGAAATTCGATACTCTGTCTATTCCCTCCCGGACCATCAAGCGAACGGCCGCCGGCGATCCGTATAATATCCGCCGTCAAATCTGTCCCGGAACGGGCAAAGTATTCATTTCCATAGATATACTGCACCGTCACCACAGAAGGTCTTTCCTCATCAGGAATAGCCGCAGTCTCTTCTTCTGCTCGATTCAGCCTGTCTTCCAAGGCCTGGATCGATGGTTTCGTCTTTTCCGTTATGGAAAAGATACGGGACAAATTTCGCAAGTCATCTAAAAAATAGCGCACCTTACGGGGCCCAGTCGCCTGGGTGGGTACTGTATTGGTCATCACATAGGTGTGAATGCCCCGATTATGCCATTCTTTTACACTGCCAATGGCTTTCGACTGGAACAGAGATCCCCAGCCAATAATAATATCCGGCGCGGCCGCTACAACCTGCTCTCTCGATGGATAGCTTCCCATCGTATTCAGCCGGTGAAGATGACGGTAAATCTCATCATACGGCGCATGAGATCCTTCCGGAATGTCGCTGATTCCTACAATGCGGTCTTCCAAACCAAGGAAGATCAAATCATCAATGGTCGTCTCCGATGCAGCCACAATCCGTTCCGGAGGCTTCAGAAAAGTCTGTGAAATCAGTCTCCCCTCGCCGCCATAGCCGTCATAATTCTGTATGGTCAGCGGATAGCCAGAAACGGCAGATTCTGAAGCAGGAAACACCGTTTGTCCCCCGCAGCCAGAGAAAAATACAAGACTTCCCAAGAGCAAAATCTCAATCCAATGTAGTAAGCTCATCTTTCAATCAGTGATCAAAATGTATATTGTACGCCAAAGACGTATGTTCTTCCTGGAGAAGCAAATTGGAGAATATCATCATATTCTTCATAAAAATCTCCGCTTCCCGTGTAATACAGATCGAAAAGATTACTGATTTTCCCAAAAATCTTGATATCTTTCCGCACCTGATAATTTGCACTGACATTCCATAACCAGTATGAATCTTCCGGAAGCATAGGACGATTGGCTTTAAAGCTCTTAGAATGGGTAATATTATATCGTGCATTTCCATACAGATTGATATCAAAGGTAGGGCGTCGATAGGATAAGCCAATACTGTACTGTCGTCCAGGAAGAGCTGTGGTTAAACTGGATCTTTCCTTGATATTCATCTTGAAATATCCTAATTCGGCATACAAATATTGGCCAATCTTGGTGGATGTGCTGAGTTCAAATCCACTGTAATGGCTTCCGCCGTCAACATTCCGATAAATGCGCTGATCTCCCTTATTCGTATGAGCAGGGTCTAAATATGTGATACCAATACTTCCATCTTCAATACGCCGAAATACGTTCACATTTACTTTCGTTCTGCTTCCGATATTCGCATTGATTCCGAATTCATCGGTTCTCCCAAAAGTAGGTTTTAAATCAGGATTTGCTACGATATTGTTTGTAGGCTGGCCAAGTGCCTGCGCTGCGGTCGGCGAAATGTAGTATTCTGATGATCCTGCATACAGGTTGACATCATCATTGACTTTGTATCCAAGATGAAATTCTTTAGTATTTTTATCTGCATATTCTGTCGGCATCGTTTTCCTAAAGCCAGCAACAAAATTCCAATGGTCGTCAATACGCCATTCATCCTGAACATAAACAGCATGCTCTCCCATATTGTCATAATTAGCAGATTTATAATTATTGAAGCTGTATCCTGCACTTACCCGATGATTCCCTAATTGTCTGTAGTATCGATCTGTAATATTGTATCTTTTATAATTTGTTACATCCTTATTTGTGTCCAAAAGGTATCCACGGCGGGAAT
>CAUBUJ010000063.1 GCA_958439155.1 uncultured Veillonellaceae bacterium | reverse complement strand
GTCCGGACGCTGTCCCCGCTTTGCACGGCTTTTTCGGCGCCGTCGATTTCGCTGTATGTGGCAAGCATGATACTATGTGCGCCTTGCGTGATGGTGACAGGCGTCACGCGGGCGGTCACTGCCGCGAGCCGGTACGTCGTCTCCCCTTTGGGCGCGTAAATGTTTGACGGGTAGTCGATGGTCTCCGCGGTCTGGTCTACGCCCTGCGCCCATTGGGTCTCTCCATCCATCGTGACCGGCACGGCGGCCATGGCCGGCGCTTCGGTGGATACTTGTATATCCGTCTCATCATCGTACAGGTAGACTTCCTGTCCCGCCCCGGCCTGAATGATCCTATTTGTCCTTGCCATTTTCGGCCTTCTTTTTCTTTGGAACTACCGGTTTTGACCGGCAGCATTTTGGGTTCGTACAGAGTCCGTCTTTTTCATCGCGCCCGCAAATCCAACATTTTACAGCCATATTACGCCTCCTCGTATTTTTCAATGAGCTTCTGCCGCTCCGCCGCGTATTCTGCGACAAGGGCGGCCCGCTCCTGCCGGCGTTCTTCCGCAAGGGCTTCGTCCTGCAGCACCGTCACCGCTTCGATAATGTCTTCATTTTTCGCTTCTACCTGCGCCTTATACTTCCCATCCAGCGCGGCCAATTCCTCAGCGGCAGTCTCTTCTGCCGTTGGTGTGTAGGGCTGAAGCTTGCCGCCGATCCAGCGCAGATTCTCCGCTCTCATGCGCCGCCAGTCAGAGGCGGAGAGGGTCTGAACGACCTGCCCGGGAAAATCGGCGGCCGCTTTCTGCGCCAGCTCTTCCGCGGTGCGGTCCATCGCCTGCGGGCAGTAGGATGTGATGAGTGCACCAGTTTGAGAGTCAAATACGGTGATGTACTCATAGGTTTCTGATAATTGATTCAATGCGTCTATAACGTTCATAGGCGCCTCCTTTCTTTGAAAGAACCAGGGGGGATTTACTCGAAAAGGAACGTGTACCTACCCAATTGCATTTACCCAAAAATTAACCGCCGTAGGGATCCCTTACAATGGCGGCAATGGTGACGGGGCAACTCGTTTCCATAATGTGACCAATACCGGATTTTACTGCAATGGAGATAGTGAAACATACGGATATGGATGGCTTGCGGTAGGCTTAGTTTAGTATCCCACAAAGAGCCAGAAAGCATTATACGTATATCCTACGCTGCCGCCCTGGCTTTTCCAGGAAACGGTAATATTTTTGTTAGAATAGGACGTAATGTGGGCCGCAAGATTGTAGATTTCATTGATTGTTGTATATGACGCAGCAAGCATCGCGGATGGAAAGGCCACTGGAAAAGGAATTGTTGCATTATTGATTTTTACCCCCTGGATAATTATCGGAATCGTCCCGCCAAGTTTTATCCACCACGCATTGGCATTGGATACGTCCCCCGCTACCACACCGGCCTGCGCGGCTACGGCGTTGAGCTGGCTCATGTAGGCGATCTGTTCCCAGTTCGTCCAGTTCCCTGCGTTGATCTTCTGGCGGATCAGCATTTTTCCAAGGGTGGAGAAAAAGAGCTGCCACCGAAAATCAGTCGCCCCATCACTATCAAGACTCGGGTTAAGTGTTAGTAATCTGCCCCATCGCTGATTGGTATCCCCGCCGATGCCTTTTCCTTCGCCGAGCGCCACATTGTACAGCCCTTCCCGGATCGCCGCGTCCAAGGAATTCGCGAGGTCCACTGGAGCCGCTGTGTTGTTGTCTCTTGTGAGGTAGGTACTGATGAGTGGATGACCGCTGGCGTCATTCGTCGCCTGGTCCGCTTTTCCGCCGTACGTATCCGGTGTAAGGAGCGTCCCTTCCTGTCCCTCTGTCTTCCGCAAATCAATATGGGCGCCGGGATTCAGAATCAGAGAACCCGTCATGGTGTCGCCCGCTTTTTTGACGTAACGCGCGAAGACGCCGGGATGGGCATTGCCGTCATTGATATGCGCTTCCAGATCTGCCGCAAGGGCCGGCGCGTCTTTCGCGATCACTACAGTTACCGTACTGGCATTGCCGGCGGAAATATAGATCACATACTGCTGCAGATCGAGAGGCGTGTTTTTGTCCGGCAGGTAGTCCGCTGTGTCGCCGCCGTTGGTGTAGGAAAAGAGTAGTTCTTCCCCGGTGTACCCGCCCCAGTCTCCTTCGGTGTAGCTGTCGGCCTGTACTTTGGCGTACACGCCCACTTCTTTCATATGGAGATCTTCCGTCAGTGTTTCATTGGATACGCCGAAGATGAGCCGGATACGGGCTTCATCATCTTCTGTATTTTTCACATCTTCCCGCTTGATGATGGGTGCTGTGAGCCGCTCATGGATGAGTGCCGTCAGGTCCATCGTATTGGTCCCTGTAGGCAGGTCGCCGTCCCCCACTTTGAGCCGGGTAAACACGAGGGGTTTCTGGTTGACCGCGGAAAGCTCGATCAGCCGGAGCCCCTGCTTTGTGGTGCGCATGCTTGGATAATTTGCCATTATACCTCCTGTATATACATTGGATTTCCGCCGTCATCCTGCACATAGACCGGCGTTTCTACATCGTCCCGCAGATGAACCCATCCGGTACCCTCCGCAGTGGTCCATTTCATTCGCGGCGATGGGCAGTCCGCTTCCTTTGTGTAGACATGGAAATTCCACCCATTGAGCTCCATATCATAGCCGGGCCCCACCGCCTGCAGGACCATCCGCTTCCGGTAGGGCCGTATTTCGCTCCCTGCGTACTGGCCGTGGATGATTTCCTGCGTCTGGGTCATGATGAAGAGCAGGTTCGCCGGAAGAATCAGCCGGGCATAGCGCCGGATCGCTTCCGTCTTATCCAGCATGTCCGGAGTAAGGTCAAAAGCGATGGTGTAGCTCTCCGGATGGACGGCGGCGGTGACTTTCTTCTCTCCGAAGAAAGCGTTCAACATAGTCTGGAAAGACCGCTCCGTATAGGGCAGGCCATAATTGATCTTGAGATAGATCGCAAGGCGTCTGTCGTCCAGCGTCGCTCCTTCTTCCGGATAGAGGTGGAGCATTTCTTCCCACCGGGCGATGCCCTTTGCGTCAGCGTGGAAGACGAAGGCCGCGGAGTAGACCTCCCAGAATGCTTCATAGAGCAGGGAAAATTCTGGATTGATCGACGCCGCCCACGTCTTGAATTCTTTGGCCGGTGCTGTGACGTCCGGGAAGTATCGCTCGATATGGACGTCTCTCGTGATTTTATCCTCCATTGGTGACCTCCCCGAGCGCAGCCAGCGCTTCTGTGGCGAGCTCTACATTCTCTTCCTTCCCGTCCAATGTGGTGTGGGAAATATCCGACACGTAAGGGCGGGCCAGAAGACGGCTCTCGATTTGGGAGATGCGGACCGTAATGCCCCGGTTCTCATATTTCGCCGTGGTCACCGTTTCTGTGCTCTGCCAGGCGGCGTTGAGCTCGGCGAAGTAGGCGTTGATGGTCTCTTTGATGTCGTTCTGGTAGGTCTCCCATGTAGCTTCGTCTTTGAATGTAATACGGAGGCCGATAGCTACAGCTTGTTCCGTCACGCCTTCCACGGTCACACGATGGCCAATGGGCGCGATGCCTACGCCTTTCTGGGCATAGGGCACCGGATCAAGCATTTCCTGTATCTGGGAGACAAACTGCGCGGTAGGCGGCTTGTATTCTGACGTCATGAATACAATTTTCACCGTCCCGCCGCCGTTCCATACGGGATACACTTTGACGCCGCCCACGCCGGGAATGGCGTTCACCTTTTCCTGGTAGTCGCCGATGTTTCCGCCGTAGGCCTGTGTCTCAAAGCTGGCTAGGTACCGCTTCCGGAAAGTTTCTGTGTCCTCCACATCTTCCCCGGGACTGATCACTTCTGTCAGCTCCGCGTATTGAAGCCCCTGGACGTACTCAATGGGGATGACCCGCCCTGTGGGCTTATTTCCCGCGGTCCCTGCCGTCTCACAAACCGCCTCATACTTTCCCGCGCCCAGGTACTCTGTGACACGGTAATTCACATCGTCATAGCTGTAGCGGCTCCCTGTGGGAAGAATCGCCGAGGCGGGCGTGGCGAGAAGCTGTACCGTTGCTGGTGAAGCTTCATACGGGGCAAGGCCTCTTTCCTTTGCCCTTTCAATGAGCCATTCCCGGTCCGCCGTGTCGCCGAAGGTATTCTTCAGCATGTAGTCCGCCACGGCATAGAGCAGCATGAGCTCGATCGCCGCCGGCATGGTGGCGTCATAGATGAGGCTTCCTTCCCGCTTGTCGATGTCAGAAGGCACGCGGCCCAGCATGCGGTTTTCTATGACCTGTTCTGTTTCATTCTCGTACATTAGATGATGGTAACCCCTTTCTCCATCTGAAGATCCCCAAACGTGGTATGTACCGTAAAGGACGCGAGCACGTCGCCCCGTTTGTGGCTCAGCTGGAAATCATCCACCGACTGCACCCGGTCATCCTGCGTGAGGGCCTCACGGATACGCCGGGGAAGCTCAGAATACACATAGGGAATGGGCTTTCCGAAAAGGTCCTGCAGCTCTATTCCGTAATTCCAGGAGTAGATCACATAGCGGTAGCGCTCTGTATTGAGAATCTTGTAGCAGGCCTGCGCCGCGGCGGTGAGTTCATCCACATGACCCCTGGCGCGCTCCGCCTCGATTTCCATGCGCCATGTTTTGGACGGAGACGAGCTGCTGCCGTCGGTGACGGTAATGCTGGGCACGCTGCCCGCGATGTCTGGTAAAAATGGCATGCCTTCCCTCCTTTCTCTTGCTTGATACGTGTGCACGTGTTAATATATGAATGTGAGGTGCGGACTATGCCGATGAAAGATACTGATTTCATAAAACTGCTAAAGAAAAACGGATGGACTGAGGATCATGTAACCGGGAGCCATCATATTATGTATAAAAAGGGACACCCTACTCTTTCTGTACCTGTTCATGGCACGGATCTAAGAGTAGGAATATTTAAGAAGCTCATGAAACAAGCTGGATTAGATAAATAAGGGAGTGTTGAATATGAAATTTATTTATCCCGCCATCGTTCACAATGACCCAGATGGAATGTGGGCAGAATTTCCCGATTTGACAGGGTGCTACACACAGGGAGATACGGAAGATGAAATTTTGAGCGGCGCCGCGGAAGCCATGGAAGGATGGATTATCGTCACCCTTGAACATGGTGGAAAGTTGCCGACACCGACCGTACCAAATAAGATTCGATTGGAAGATGATCATTCCTATACCATTCTGGTCAGGTCGGATGTAGATCTCGCGAAAAACACGAAGTCCGTCAAAAAGACATTGACCATTCCGGGATGGCTCAATGAAGAAGCGCTCAAGAAGAATTTGAATTTCTCCGCGATTCTTCAAGCTGGTCTGGTGAACGCCCTTCAAAAAGAATAAAGAAGAAGCAGGGTTTCATGCCCTGCTTTTTTCATGCCCACTGGCCGCTTATATTCGTATGATCATACAGGCGGGAGAGCACAATAAATTCCTGTCCTCCTGCCTGGCGGATGAGAATCACTGATTCCCCCGCGGACAGTCCGTTGTGGACGATGATCTTCTTCCGCCCTTTGTAGTCGTGATTGTGGGAGGCAAAGGACGCGTCCCCGCTGCCGCCGGCCCGGTTCTCCGTGGTATGGCTCACGGTGATGTCCACTGAATAATCCCGCACCAGGTCTGTCAGAATGAGGAATTCTTCCGTAAGCGGTTCTTCCTGCTGCTCAATGCGGATCGTAAGCGGCGCTGTAGATTCCACCACGCCCAGACAGTAATCACAGGGATTGCCCGCCTGGATGGTTTTGCTGGCGATGCGCTGGATCGCTTCAAGGAGTGCTTCCGCGTTCATTCAAACATCCCTCCCCGGAGGTCCAAATCCATGAAATGCTCGCCGCCGCCATAGCGGTGCCGCACCGCTTCCACAAGCATTTTCATATCTACGTCTTTTCCGTCAATGGGAAGCCGCACCAGGAGGGAAGAGCCGCCCCGTACGCGGTCATCACCAAAAGCGTTCTTAATGGAAAGAGAGCGGCGCACCCGGTTGTATTTTTTGAGCATGACGCCTGCCTTGTCCGCCGGGTTTACCGACGCTTCCGGATTGACGGACTCCGCTTTTTCCAGAAGTCCCCAAAGCTTGATGCTCCCGCTGTCCTCCTCTATCCACACATCCCGCTTCCCCGTATCCTTGTTGTCGTAGTACAGCTTGATCCGGTTGTACGTATCCTTGTCGATGGTAGAGCCGAAATTGAAATTCCCCGCCGTCTCCGCGTCGATCAGAATCGGCACGAAAAGATCCTCCATCTTGGTGACGGTGAGCGCCCCATACTGGTCATAAAGGACGAAGATCTGGGAAATGCTCTTCGTGGTCATATCCAGGGCGGTCTGCATGAGATCAAACAGCGTCTGGTCTCCGGCGCGGAATTTTGGGATGACGTATCCTGTATCAGCAAGAGCGCCGCAGTGGATGCCGAAGTCGTCCGCCAGTTCCTTGATGATTTCCGACGCCTTCTTTCCTACCGCGCTGTAGACTTTCTTATTCTTGAGGTACCGAAGCTGGTCGTAGCAGGTCACAGAAATCACGCCGTCCTTGTCGAACTTCCGGGAAAAGACGATGCCCTGAAAAATGCCGATATCACCGCGCTTGACTTGCACGATAGCGCCCTCTTCGAGCGTGAGCAGCTCGTCCTGTACTGCCTTGAATGTCAGCTTCCCAGGCTGTCCTTTCCGCCGCCACTCGATAGATAGCCCGTCCAGCACCGCCGGAGCATAGCACTTGTTGTCCTTCGTGTGCACCAGCACATAGATATCCTCAGACAAGGCGGAGCACCCTCTTTCCCGGCGGGCTGATCGGATTGTAAAGCCCGTTCAGATTGGCCACAGACCGCCAATTAAGGCCGCCGCCGGACGCAAGCTTCACTGCCTCGAAGATGGACTGCTCTTTCGTGGTCTTCCACGCTTTCGGCGTGACTTTGTCGGTGTAGCGCTGTTCTTTCACAGTGTAGGTCTCTTTCCCGCTCTCGTCTTTCTTGACTTCGATTTCCTTCGTTCCATAGGGCCTGTATTCCTTGAGCTTCAGCGGGATCACCATGTCATAACCCTGCTTGGCGTCTTCCTTGATGGGGCATTCCTCGATAGACACGAGGAGATTCGTATCCCACAGCAGGGAGAAATCCGCCGCCAGCCGCGTCACAATGAAGCGCACCGGCGTATGATTTTTCTTCGCTGTTTCCATGGCGGAGTAGAATTTTTCTGCCGGCTGGTAGGAATAGGCATTTCCAAGAAAGGCGGAAATGGCCAGGTCCCCCAGGGACCCGGAATAATCCGAGAAAGGATAGACCGCGTTGGGCAGGAGCACTTCGAAGTTAATTTCCGTCAGCCCCGGCTTCTTCAGTACATTCACTTCCCCCTCATTGATGAGAGAAATGGTTTTGTTCTTGTTTCCAATGCGTACCGTCATTTTCGGCGGCGGCACGGGAAGCATGAGCGTATCCAGAAAGAAATAATACATCAGTCTCTCACCGCCTCTCCCCCTGCTTCTTCCGCTTCCTGCAGCTGCTCCACCAGATGGGTGAGCACGTCATTTTCATCGACGCCATTGGAAATATTCTGGTTCACGCCGCCCAGGTTGATATTGACCGACGCTGTGGTGTACCGGTTGATTGCTTCCTGTTCGGCCACATCCCGGAAGAATTTCAAGTCCTCGTCCATGATGCCCATGGCGTCCAGCATGCCTCTCGTATTGGCAGCGGTTTCTTTTGCGGCCGGTCCTTCCCCGCCGCCGAGCGCTCCCGCCGGCATGGCAAGAGCCGCGCTGCCTCCTCCGTAGGATGAGGCGTCTATAGCGGGCATCTTAGGCATGAAACCTTTGAGAAAAGTGGATGGGTCGAAATTCTTTACGAAATTCGATGCTGCGCCGCTCCATCCGGACGCCCGCCAGTCGATGGTGCCCACCGTGCTGATATTGGTGCCGAATACTGTATTGATGCCGCTTGCCGCCGCGTTCAGCACTTTGATGAGGCCGTTCACGGAGTCAATCATGAAATTCACCGCCTTCTCCGCGATGTCCCCAATGGCGCCGAACGCGCCGGCAATGGCGCCCCGGAGGCCTTCCGTCGCCGCAATCCACGCTGTGAAGGCGCCGATCGCGAGGAATACCAGTCCGATGAGCCAGGTCGTCGGATTGGCGAGGAGCGCCAGATTGAGCGCCCACTGGCGGGCAGTGAGGACGCCTGTAATGGCCGCCCAGGCCGTAGTCGCAGCAGTCACCGCCCACTGGCGGGCCGCTACCAGAGCCATTGTAACTGCGTGGATCTGGGCGCCTACATTGGCGTATTCCCACCACACCGCATACATGGCAAGCGCTCCCGCCGCATAAGGGAAGACTGTCTCGCAGAGAGAGCCGAACATGACAAGCCCTGCATAGAGCCAGTCCATCACATAGCTTCCTGCCGCGAGTACCGCTTCCCCGAGCCATACCGCTCCATTGATTCCGGCGGCGAAGGTCTCGCCGATGACCGGCATAAGAGCCGCGAACGCAGAGAGCAGGGACTGCATGGCCGGGCCTCCCGCAAGGCCGCTGATGGCGTCGTATACGGGCTGCATGGCACGGGTCGTGATGGTCCCCATCTGCTGCCACGCCTGCCCCCAGGTCATGGGCATAGTCTCGAATTTCTGCTCGATCACGTCCATATTGGAGAGAATGGCATTCTTCATGATGTCCGCCGTGATCTCCCCCTGGGCGCCCAGGTCCTTCAGCTCGCCCCGGGATACGCCCATGTAGTCGGCGATCATCTGGGAAATCATGGGCGCCGCTTCCGCGATGGACCGGAACTCATCGCCCTGGAGCTTGCCGGAGCCCAGCGCCTGGGTGAGCTGGAGCATGGCGTCTGCCTGCTGCTGGATTCCCGTCCCGCCGATGGTGAAGAGTTTCTGAATGCCTTCCACGAAGGGCACCACTTCCCGCGGATCAGGAAAGGCGTCTTTCGCGGTCATGGCGATCTTCCCCACCGCGTCGGCCATGCCTTCATAGCTCCCACGGGCACGGAGGGCCGACTGGTAGATGAGATCATTCATCTCAGACGCCGCTTCCGCAGAGCCCGCTACCAGCTGGAGGCGGGCCTGCATGCCCGAATAGGCGTCGGACGCGGCCATGATCTTTCCCGGAAGGGCCGCCACGGCGCTTCCAATGGACATGACCGCATTGGCGGCGAGATTTCCGAGGGCGAACTGCCCGATCGTATTGGAAAAGGCTTCCCCTACTTGACCGATAAGCCCCGCGCTTCTTGACGCGGACTGCCCGAGAGAGGCAAAGCCATTGTCCATCTTTCCCGCCGCAGAGGCAGCATGCATGAGTTCACCGGCCAGATCTTCCGCGGCGGTGGTCATAT
>CAUBUJ010000062.1 GCA_958439155.1 uncultured Veillonellaceae bacterium | reverse complement strand
TTCCGGCGGGGCGCAGAGTACAGGGCGCAGAGCGCAGAGGGGTGGTGCGCCGCCTCTGGTAAAATGGGCGGCGGAATTTTGTATGGTCCAGGGCGCCGTACGGGAATGGGGAAGCACCGAGTAAGGAGCAGGCATAGCCTGCTTATTTTAGGGACGGAGAATGTGCTAGTGGCCACGTTCTCCGGCGCTAAGGAAATCAGGCTGTGCCTGTTTCCTCACTCCGCAGGGACTGAGAGGGGATGTGCCTGCGTACATAGTGCTTTTCCATCGGTCGTGCAAGTATGCGAAGCTGAAAGCTCCCCTGCCATGCACGGCGAAGCCATATAAAAAGCGCCTTCTGCTTTCCTCTTCAGACTCCAGACTTTCGACTTCAGACCACGAGCCCTGCGCCAATGACGCACGATCTGCCCCAGGCCTTTGACCCCGTGCCAATGATGCACCAGCCGTTAGCAGCTTCATCCCGCGGCGAAGCTGCATATAAAAAGCGCCTTCTGCTTTCCTCTTCAGACTCCAGACTTCCGACTTCAAACCACGAGCCCTGTGCCAATGACGCATGATCTGCCCCAGACCTTTGACCCCGCGCCAATGATGCACCAGCCGTTAGCAGCTTCATCCCGCGGCGAAGCCGCATAGAAAAAGAGTCTTCTGCTTTCCTCTTCAGACTCCAGACTTCCGACTTCAAACCACGAGTCCTGCGCTAATGACGCACTGCCCGCCTCATACTTTTCGCCCCGCCCCCATGACGTGACATTTCCATGGATCTGCCCAATGGAAGAGAATCTCTAATTTCTGAGAGAACTTTTACACAAGGCGCGCTTCTTTTTGATATAATACAAATGAAAAGTAATATAGCGGCCGCGTCCTGATGCAGTGAGACACGGCATAGGCAGAGGGAAGAATGAAGAAGAGAAATATTGTATTGATCGGTCCCATGGGAACGGGCAAGAGCCGGGCCGCGCGGATTCTTGCGGATGGCCTCGGGTGGCAGCTCGCGGATACGGACCGGATCATGGAAAGGATGACGGGGGAAAAAATCGCCGATTATTGGAGAAATGCCGGGCCGGAAGCGTTCGCGGAGACGGAAATGGATATCATTAACCATGTGCGGTACTACCACGAAGCGGTGATCGCTATGGGCGGCAATTTTCCCATGACAGAGCAGAAATTCAATTTGCTCGCCGAATATGGCCTCATGGTGCTCCTCATCGCCAGGCCTTTCCGATTGGTAGAGCGGGTGTCGAAGCGCATGGGCAAGCGTCCTACCATGGATTATTCCAATATGGACGGCTTCGTACGGCGTATGCGGAACCAGTGGGAATCGTGGAAACCCCGGGCGGACGCGGTATTCAATACGACGAACCGCCACCCGGCGCAGACAGCGCTCCTCATTGCCCGTTTCATTGACCAGCATCACATTGAATTTGTGAAGCGTTATGAACGGGCCCGTTATGACAAACGATAGTCAGGGACTGAAAGAAAGGAGGCATACAGGAAAAGGTATGCTTCCTTTTTTCTATTGCTATAAGGAGGAATCATGAAACGGATCGGCATACTCACCAGCGGCGGCGACGCGCCGGGCATGAATGCAGCCATCCGGAGCGCCGCACGGAGCGCGCTTCGCCTGGGCATCACCCCTTACGGGATTTACCGCGGTTATGAAGGGCTTCTCGAAGGGGATATGGAAGAACTCACCTGGAAAAAAGTGGGCGGCATCGTCCATCATGGCGGCACCATCCTGAAAACCGCCCGTTGTCCTGCTTTTCGGGAAGAAGCGGTGCAGCGGGCGGCGGCACGGATTCTCCGGGAGGAAGAAATAGACGGGCTCATCGTGATCGGCGGCGACGGCTCCATGGCAGGGGCGGCAGCGCTCGAGCGGCTCGGTACGGCGACCGCTGTCGTTCCCGGCACCATCGATAACGACATGGGCGGCACCGACGAAACCATCGGCTATGACAGCGCGGTGAATACCGTCCTTGCCGCGGCGCGGCGCATCCGAGACACCGCGGCTTCCCACAACAGGGCAGCCGTGGTGGAAGTGATGGGTCGTCACGCCGGATATATCGCCCTCGCGTCGGGCCTTGCGTGCGGCGCGGAATTCACCCTTGTCCCGGAAATTCCCTTCGACTGGGAGAAACTGGCAGACGATCTCCAGGGAATGATCACTGCAGGCCGGACGAACAGCATCATCATCTGTGCTGAAGGCGCTGCCGACGGACGGGAACTCTCCCAGTGGCTCCATGAAAAAACAGGCATCGACATGTGCGCCACGATCCTCGGCTACATCCAGCGCGGCGGCGCCCCCACCGCAAGAGACGCCATCTTAGGCGCCGTCCTGGGCGAAGCGGCAGTGAAGGCCCTCGCAGAAGGCAGGCATGGGGTATTGGCAGGGATGCAGGGCGGACAGGTCCGGCTCATTTCCTACGAGGAAGCCTTCCAGGAAAAACGCCCCTTCCCGCGGGCGCTCTACGATCTGGCTATGGGGATCGGCGCAGGGAAATGAAGCAGCTTCACGAAACACCGTCATGTAAGGCGGTGTTTTCATTTGCGGCGAGGCCCGCAGTCTGGGCTCAAAGGCGGATTGTGCGTCATGGGAACGGAGCGCAGAGTACAGAGCGCAGAGCGGTGGATACTCGCCGCATGGGCATGGGAAAGTTTAGAGTTGAGAGCTACCAGTTTAGAGGGAAGGATACTCAATTGCCGCATGGGCTCTTTTGGGTAGTTCTCAGTCGCCGAACGGGCTGGGATTATGCGGATTACGCGTCATCTCGACTGGTCATATCCTGCGGTATGCATCGTTCTAAATAAAAAAGTATGAGAAAGAGTGGAGAGATCTTACGTCCCCTTTTAGGGTAGATCTTACGTGAAAATCGTGAGATCTACCCTAAAGGGGGCCTGCAAGGGGCCTCGACTCTGTGCTTCATATGATAAAGCAGCGTCTTATCTCCATCATCCCATGTACGTCCGCTCGAGATGACGCACTATCGACTGGCAGCTAACAGCTAATTGCTAATTGCCAAGAAAGAAAGGCTTGCCCGGGTAGGGGGGAAAAAAGGGTGCCAGTGGTCACGCTTTCCGCTGCTATGAAAATCAGGCTGTGCCTGTTTCCTTATTCCGCAGCGCAAGCCTGTCAGCGAAGCTGCCTCCCAGGGGATGAGCCTGCGTACAAAACCACGGTCTGCGCAGGCTTGCCCCTCTCAGGCCTTTGGCCAGCTCTCCCCTTGCGGGGCGAGCCTTGTGCAGAGGCATCATTCTGTTTCCGGTTTGTACGCATACATTCGCCTATTTTGTAGAGATGACGAAATCTGACGCTTTTCCTAGGCAGGGGAGGAGAATGTGTCAGTGGCCACGTTCTCCGGCGCTAAGAAATGGCCCGTAAAGACATCCAATACCGCGCCGCGGGCCCGCTGACCGCTGATGGCTGAAAGCTGACAGCTTGCTTCCTATTTTTTCTTCAGACTCCCGACTTCTGACTTCAGACCACGAGTCCTTCACTAATGACGCACGATCCGTCTCAGACCTTTGATCCCACTCCCATGATGCACATCCAGGGCTCCGGCTTGACAGCGTTTTACAAAAGATCTCTCCACTCTTCAAATCATTGTCCGTTTTTTGCTATACGCATGTACGCAAATAAACGACCGGTCGAGATGACGCCCATTTTGTCTTGTCCCAGCGGCACAGCTCAAATATAAAAGAGACCTTCCTATTTCCTCTTCAGACTCCCGACTTCTGACTTCAGACCACGAGTCCTTCACTAATGACGCACGATCCGTCTCAGACCTTTGATCCCACTCCCATGATGCACATCCAGGGCTCCGGCTTGACAGCGTTTTACAAAAGATCTCTCCACTCTTCAAATCATTGTCCGTTTTTTGCTATAAGCATGTACGCAAATAAACGACCGGTCGAGATGACGCCCATTTCGTCTTGTTCCAGCGGCGAAGCCGCATAATGAGCGCCTGTCCTATTTCTTCTTCAGACTCCCGACTTCTGACTTCAGACCACGAGCCCTGCGCTAATGATGCACGATCCATGCCATTTCCTTCCCTCAGGGTGTATAATCAAAGGAAACGTTCTTTCAGGCGTTTTCTGTCTTTGGTTTTCCCTGACATGATGGAGGATATAATGCATTATAATGGTTTGGTTACGGATTTGTACCAGCTCACCATGGCCAATGCGCTGTTCAAGCTGGGCCGTCATGAGCGGCGTGTGGTGTTTGACCGGTTTTACCGTCAGAATCCCTTCAACGGCGGGTATACGGTGGTAGCAGGCACGGCGCATTTGGCGGAATTTCTCCGGGATTTCCGGTACAGCCCGGAGGATATCGAGTACCTCAGAGGTCTTGGGATTTTTGATGAGAAATTTCTGGACTATCTCGGGGATTTCCATTTCACCGGCGATATTTACGCCATGAAGGAAGGGACCGTCGCATTTCCCGGGGAAGTGATTCTCCGGTTCCACGGCACCACCGCGGAGGCGATGATTCTGGAGACGTGTATTTCCATGATCATGAATCATGAGAGCCTCATCGCTACGAAGGCGCGGCGTATCCGTACGGTCGCCGGGAAGGATGGACTCATGGAGTTTGGTCTCCGCCGTGCCCAGGGCCATTCAGCCGGTCTCTGGGGAACCCGGTCGGCGATGATCGGCGGTTTCAACGGCACGAGCAATGTGGAGGCAGGCAAGCTTTTCCATATTCCTGTGCTCGGTACGATGGCGCACAGCTGGATCATGAGTTTTGATACGGAGCTGGAAGCGTTCGAGGCGTACGCCGAGATTTACCACACCAATCTGATTCTTCTGGCTGATACGTACCATGTGCTGGAATTCGGTGTGCCTCACGCGATCGAAGTGTTCAGGAAATTGAAGGCTGCCGGGACATTGCCGAAGGTGTACGGCATCCGCATCGACAGCGGCGATCTGGCGTACCTTTCGAAGGAAGCGACCCGCATGTTTACGGAAGCGGGCTTCCCGGACGCGGTGATTGCCGGGTCCAATGATCTGGATGAATACACCATTTCTTCCCTGAAGGAGCAGGGCGCCACCATTTCTTCCTGGGGGATCGGCACGAAGTGCATCACCGCTGACGGCACGTCCGCCCTGGGCGGGGTCTTCAAAATGAGTGCCCGCCAGATGGAGGACGGCCATTTCGATCCGGTCATGAAGATTTCCAATGATGTGGCGAAGATGACGAACCCGGGCATCAAGACGGTGCGCCGTTTTTACAGGAAGTCTAATGGGAAAATGATCACCGATCTCCTGTGTCTCGCCGATGAAGCGATGGCGGACGGCGGCGATTTTACGCTTACCACGGAATCGGCGAAGTGGCGGAAGAAGGAGCTGAAAGCGGGGACGTATACGGTGGAGGATCTGCTTCATCCGCTCATTCTTGGCGGCAAGGCGCAGGAACTGCCGACGCTGGCGGAGACGATCCGCTACGCGGACAGCCAGATGGATACGCTCTGGCCGGAGTATACCCGCCTCATGAACCCGGATGTGATGGAAGTGAATTTGTCCGATCCGCTCCAGCATTTGAAGAATGATATAATAGAGAAAGAACTGGGCCGGCGTTCTCTGCTTCGCAATAAATAAGGACAAGTATGGGCCGGGGATGGATTTCCCTATCTTCTGGCCTTTTATCAAAAGGCGCCGCTTCCTGTGAGGCGGCGTTTTTTTGATGGGCGCAGAGGGGCCGGGGTATCGATATAAGAGGTGAGCCTATGAAAAAAGCAATCACAGCGCTTCTTCTCGGGGCGGCGTGTCTGGCGGGTCCCGCGGCGGAGGCGGATGATCTCCATTTGCCTGGCGGCGGGGTTCTGCCGCTCGGGCCGGCAGTGACGGTCTGGGATGGCAGTCATTCTTACATGGCAGGAAAAGTTGAAGAATTTCTCGCGTCGCCCGAGGCGGCAGAGGCGGTTACGAAGGGGCTCATCCAGTCGGGGCTGTACAAGGATAAAGAAAAGAAAGAAGCATCGCTTTTCGCGGATTCACTGCTGAAGATCGCCCGTGCAAGCAAGGCGTACCAGCTGCGGAGCGTCCACGGCAATACGATGTATACCGCTTTCGTGGTGTCGGTTCCCATTTCCCTTCCAGTGGACAGCGCTCTCCAGAAGGAGATCCTCTCCCGGGCGGTGCTGTATGAAAAATCGGCAGGCCATGAAAAGGAAGCGGATATGTTGGCAGCGCACGGAGAATTTTCTGAGCTCTATCAATGGGCGGAACATCTGGCCAAAGGCGGGGACATCGCGCGGGGCAGATCTTCCGGCGGCATCCCTTATGAAACGGTGCGGATCCGTACGTCTTATGAATATGGCAATTATGCGGTGCCCCTCTATGTATGGAGTCTCTCCCAGACGAGGGAGGGACAGATGGTGGTGACCATTCTCTGGTCGGACCAGGCAGGGGGCCGCTATTTTGAACCGTATTTGAAGAAAGCAGCGGAGGAAGCGAAATGAGACAGAGGAAATGGATCACAGCGGCGGCGCTGGCGGTGTGCCTCTCTTTCGGCGGCGCGGCCATGGCGGAAACAGGCGGCATCGGCGCAGCGCCGCATGGACTGGGCGCGTCTCAGAAAGGAACCGCCGTGACGGACATGGGGGATATCCCGGCAGGGTATTTCCCTCATTTCAAAGGCTTCCTGAAAGATATGACCCTTGGGGAAGGCCTGTCTTACCATGCCTTTTCCCCAGAAGTCTCCGTGCCGGAGACGGAAGAAAGTGCGTCCGCGGAGCCCCAGCCTTTTGGGCAGATCCAGATCCGCCGGGATGGTCTCGTCATGACGGCGGATGTGGTGAATCTGTCCATTCCCAAAAATGAAGGCGCGCCGGCGGCCGCGATTTTTGAGAGACAGGTAAATGGGAACATTTCCCCAGAGGGCCAGGCCCGGATCAACCTTTTCAACGCCATGCTGGGCAATGCAGGCTCTGCGGTCAATGGGAAAATTCTGGACCTCATCGCCCAGGTGCGGAAGGAAATGAAAGACCCCATTCCCTATTCCTTCGCCCATGTGGAACTCCGCAGCATCGAGCCGCTCCACGCCATGAAGGAAAAACGCCTTGTTTATACGGCCGGGACAAGAGTGCTCCTCTATGTGGATGGCTGGATTGTGCCGGTGTACCTGAAGAGCTATCTTTATGAAGAAGGACAGGCGTACCACCTGATCACGGTCATCGCCAATGACAGCGTAAAAGACGCCGCCCGGGCAGCGGGGGACCGGCTGGTGGAGACGCTCACCGGCGGGGAGTAAAAGACAGATGTAAAAAAGACGAAGGATGGAAAGGTCCTTCGTCTTTTATTTTGCCCGGGATGGGCGGGGAGCGGCGGGCGTCATGACTGCGCTTTACGGGGAGTGCGTCATTTGGTTTGGGGTCTGAGGTCTAAGGTCTGAGGTCAAAGGCAGATGGTGCATCATTGGAGCGGGGTTTAGAGTTGAGAGAGGCGGTGCCGCCTTCGGCGGAATTTTGGTAGTACTCAGGTACCGGATGAGCTAGAAGCCTGGTGTCAAGCGCGGGGGACGCCGGGACTGTGTCATTTGCGGCGGGGCCCGCGGTCTGGGGTCAGAGGTCGAAAGCGGATCTGCGTCATGGGAGCGGAGTCTGAAGTCTGGAGACGGGAGTCTGAAGAGGGAAGCGGAAGGGCTTTTTATATGCGGCTTCGCCGCTGGGAACAGGTTATTGGCTGTTAGTTGTTAGAAAAATAGGAAATGTCTTTGCTATTTTTGCTTCGCTATACATGACAATTTTAAAACCACAATCTGCGCAAACCCAACCCCTCTCAGGCCTTCGGCCAGCTCTCCCCTGCCCGGGGCGATCCTTAAAAACATATCCATAGCAACAGAGAACGTGACCACTGACATATTCTCCTCCCCAATAAGCAAGAACCTTGATATGCGCCATTCTTACTCAATGTGCTGATTGGTGTGAGCACAAACCCAAAATGGAAATATGACTCACCACGGGGCTCGCCCCGGCAGGGGAGAGCTGGCCAGGGGCCTGAGAGGGGTTGAGTCTGAGAATACAGTGCTTTTAAACCTGTCCATGCCCGGCGAAGCCAATATAAAAAAGCCCTTCCAATTTCCGCCTTAGACCCCAGACCTCAGACCTTTGACCCCACGCTTATGATGCACCAGCCGTCAGCAACTTCATCCCGTGGCGAAGCCGCGTAAGAAGAGCCCTTCCTATTTCCTCTTCCGGCTCCAGACTTCCGACTTCAGACCACGAGCCCTGCGCTGATGACACACTATCCGCCCCAGACTACAAAAATTTCGCCGCCCATTTTATTTGAGGAGGCGCGCCGCCCCTCTAAACTCATAGCTCTCAACTCTAAAACCCGCTCTCATGATGCAGCCCGCCTTTTCCTCCCATGGGGAGGATTTTTATTTCTCCAGGTACAGTTCCACCACCCGGCTGGGGCGGCCGCTTTTGTGGGAGAAGCGCCGCCCTGTTTCCCGGCAGGCGCCGCAGTCGATCAGCTTCAGGAGAATCCGGTTCATCGTGCGGAGGGTGATGCCGGAGGCGTCGGCGAGCTCTGCCGGGGTGAAGCGGCTTCCCTGGTCGCGGCAGAGTTTCTGGAGCCGCGAGAGGTAGCTCCGGCTCACGCCGGACCGGCGGGAGAGGGCGAGGAGGGCATCTTCCTGGAGAGTATCTGCAGCGGGAGCGCCGATGGGTCCGATGAGGCCGCCTTGTTCACCGAGAAAGAAGGCCCGGCCGCCGCCGGCTGCCATGGCGCGGATCATCGCTTTTCTGGCGCGGCTTTTTGCTTCTTCCGCGGTTATGCCGTAGCCGATGCCTGCGGAGAGGGTGAGTCCTGATCCTTCCTGGACGGCGCCGAGGAGGCGGAACGCGCGGAAGCCTCCTGTTTCCTGTTCTACCGGCTGGCGCGTGGTGAAGAGCAGGTATTCCCGGGAGGAAATTTCCGTGCATGCTGCCTGGAGACGGCGGGCGCATTCGTAGATAGAGCGGGCCGCCTGGAGCTGCTCCAGAGCGAGGTCGTAGTCGGAAAGGGTATCGTCTGCGGCAGGATCGATATGGAGGGCCACTGCGGCGATCTGGCTCTGCCTGCTTTCCGCGAGGCGACAGGAAATGATGAGTTCTTCTACGGCATGGCGGATATCTTCGAAGGCAGGCTTCAGCATGTATACCGGGAGGCCCTTGGCGCGGAGGAGGAGGGCCGTTTTGTAGAAAACGGTAATGCCGAAGTCCGCGGCGCCGCTCTGGATGAGCCCTTCCATTTCCGCGGCGTTCCGTTCCGGCAGATCCGGCGTGTACGGATAGGGCGAGACCAGGCGGAGGGAAGCCTCTTCCGGGGAGAGTCCCGCTTCGTAGAAGGCGCGGCGGAAGAAATCAGGCTGCTGGAAATCGGAGGCGGCCTGCATGCGGCATCCTGCCCGGGCGGCGCGGAAGAGGAGGCGCAGGAGGGACGCGGA
>CAUBUJ010000061.1 GCA_958439155.1 uncultured Veillonellaceae bacterium | reverse complement strand
TTGCCGATGATGACGCCCAGCTCGCCTTCGTAGTCCACCTGGCTGGTCACGTCAGGATGGCTGTCGATTGCTTCATCCGGTCCGATGACGGAGGTGGTGGCTTTGGTGAAGAAAATGGGGGCTGTGGGATTTTTCGCGGCCTGGTTCTGTTCAAATTCTTTCACGTGTTCCTGGTAATTTTTTCCCACACAGAGAATGTTGCGGCGCGGTCGGAAAGGAACTTCTACGTGCACCGCGGCGAGAGGCACCGGTTCCACAGCGTGGTCTTTTTCGTTCTGTTCCAGCATTTTCGCCAGATCGAGAAGTCCTGCGTCGCCGCGCTCGATGAATTCTTCCATGGTTTCCGCCATGGGGATGAAGTAGGTTTCTTCCAGATCATAGGCGGGGTAAATCTTGGTGCCGTCCGCGGAGAGCACGCCCCACTGGCGGAGTCCTTCATAGGTATAGGAAATGAGTCTTTGCATGGTATTCCTTCTTTCTCCATCGGAAATGGAATGATATGGATGTATTATAACACAGCGGCCCGCCGGGGTCAGTCCGCATCGGGCGGATCTTTCATGAGAGAAAGATTCCGGAGGAGCACTTTTTTCCCCCGCCAGGCGAAGGCGTAGCCCCGGTATGTTTTATCAAATCCCCGGACGGAGAGGGACGAGAGTGTTTCCTCAGAAAGGGAGGAAATCCGCCCTTCCTGGATTTCCGGGAGCGGCGACGGCGCGGCCTGTTCATTCCATGGGCAGACCCGCTGGCATTCGTCGCAGCCGAAGATGAGGGGGGTCCGCCGGAGAATGGCGGTTTCTTCTTCGGTGAGGGCTTCTTTTTTCTGGGTCAGGTAGGATTTGCACTGCCATGGGCGGATGGCCCCTTCTGTGAGGGCCCGGCCGGGACAGGCAGAGATGCACCGCCGGCAGGCGCCGCAGCGGCATTCCATGGGGGTGCCTCCCGGCAGGGCGAGGGTGGTGAGGAGGGCGCCGATGGTGACGTACGACCCGTACTTTGGATGGATGAGGCAGTGGTTCCGGCCGAAGAAGCCCAGACCTGCCGTATAGGCGAGCCACCGGTCTGCGAGAGGGCTCGTGTCGGTGATAGGAAGGAACCGGTCATCTGGGAAGGCAGGCTCGATGGTTTCCATGAGTTTTGCGAGGTAGCTCCGGTTCACTCTGTGGTAGTCCGGAGCCCGGGCGTAGAGGGCGATATTGCCTGTTTCTTCCCCGGCTGGTTTGTAGGGAAATAGAATGACGATGGCTGACCGCGCGTCTGGGAGGAGGGATTCGGCAGAGAGTCGCTCTGCCGGCGGCGGGGCGAAGGGGACGGTACCGGCTGCTTCCAGATGGGGCCGTGCCCCGGCGAGGGAGGAGAGGGAAGCGAAGCCGCACGCGTCGAGACCGAGACGGGCTGCCGCTTCCTGGATGAAAGAAGAGGGGTTCATAAGGGTTCCTTCCGGAATATGGGGAAAACAGAAGAGGCCTTCCGGGAGGCATCTGCCGCGCGGCGGGGCCAGTCTGTTTCCAGTCATAAATAAACCGCCCATACAGGCGGTTTCTCTTTGTTATTTATTGTTTCATACGCTTGGCGAGGATTTCTGCGGCGCTTTCTGTCGGCATGTCGTCGCTGTCGTAAAGGAGGCCTTTCGCGCTCTTGATGATGAGCCGGTCCATGAGATTCTGCTTTACCACCTGGTCTGTAGCGGAGAGGAAGGAGAGGCACGCCGCATCGTGGTATTCCCTGGTGATGAGCCGGGAGAGGCCCGGCGCTTTCAGGCGCTGCTGCAGGTAGAGCTGGTGGATCGCTTTCCAGCTCTTCTTCCGGGAACAGGCCCGGATCATGAGAATGACCTGGTAGCCTTTCTTTTTCAAAAATTCGATCATATCCAGAGTGTACTGCACGTTTTCGAGGGCACCTTCCTGGATCAGGTTGTACCGCCCTTCCGCGGCGCGGTGCATGGTGAGATCGGAGAGGAATTTTCCCTGGGGCAGGGAGAAGTAGGCGCAGTACTGGCCGTATTTTTTCATGAGCTCTTTGTACCGGGGATGAAAGCCGCGGAAATTGTCGCTCATGGATTGGACGATGTCTCCATTATGGGATTCAATGAGGACGGAAGACATGATGGTTTTTCCAGACCCGGGCTGGCCGGCGACGATGTACGCTGTGGGCCGGTCCAGGTCTCCTGTCTTGTTCACCGCGATGGAAGGCCAGATTTTCTCTTCGAAAAGGAGGCGCATCTGGTCTTTGTCGAAGGCGCTTTCTTTCTCGATGAGTTTCTTCGTGAGCTTGACGCCCCGCACCGGGCGGAAGACCTGGTCCGGGGTATACTTGCTTTCAATGGCAAATGCCTGCTGGAGCATGGCGATCTGTTCCCGCATGGGAATCCCATAACCGCTGCGCAGTTCCACCCGGGACATTTTCCGGATGGTCTTGCGCCACAGATTGTAAAGTGTTGCGTCGTCTTCCGGAGAAATTTCACCAGTCCCCCGGATTCCTGCGAGCAGATTATGAATGGTTGTAAATATTTCCGCGTTCACCTCGAGCTGGATCCCCATGGGGGTAATTTCCGCGGAATCTATGAGTTCCCTTGTGGTTCGCTCGTCGTAGGGCATTGCCGTACCACTTCCCTTTCTTCAGGCGCTTTGTCCTGTTTATACTGTATTGATGCGGACGCGTCCGCCGCTTACTCTTTCTTTACTTGGTAGTATCATAACAAAGTCGATATGGTTTGTCTAATGAAAAAGAGGGGGTTACTGCCCTTTTTTGAGGGAAGCCAGGTCTACGGCTCCGGCGGTGACGAGGCTGTCAAACCGGTTCCATGGCCGGTCGAAGTCGACGAGGCAGCTCCGCACTGCTTCATAGGCGGCGCTGGAGAGGAGGTATCCCAGCACGGAGAAGGTTCCCGCGTCGGTATAGGCAGGGCCTTTCGGATCGGTCACGAAAGTGATGCCGTCGGTGGCGGTGCCCGTCGCGGGGCGGCCTGTATAGACGCTGGCGATGCCCAGATCCTGGAGAGCTGCCGTTTTTCCTTCGGTGATGGTAATGAAGGCGCGGGCCATGATGCCCTCCGGGAGGGCGCCGTTTATGAGGACCATCAGATTGATCGTTCCTACTGGATAGAAATGGTGATCCTTTTCTTCATAGAGGGGCGGATCGCCGGCGCGGGCCGCGGTTTTTTCCACCCCTGCCGTGGCGATGACTGCCACTGTGAGAGGCCCATGACTTTTCTCTACGACCCGGTGCCAGTCCATCCTGGCGGAAGTGAGGAGCGCCGAGCTTTCTTCCGGGACGCATCCCGCTTCCGCCAGGGACAGGCGCAGGTACGCAGGAACGGAGCCGCCGGGAAATTCTTCTTCCCTCGGATAGAAGACGGTCAATTTTTTATTCATCGCCCACCGGATGCGGCGGAAGCCTCCTCCGTAGATGGCCGTTGACAGGGACGGGCAGGGATAGGGAAAAGAAAGACAGAGATAGGATGGATCAACGCGGAGCGCCGCGCCGCATGGCAATGGCTGCATAAAGCCTCCTTGGCGGCCCTTCTGCAGGGAATTCATATCGCTTCCTTGAAGGTTTCCGCTGGGTATGATAACATGAAACTGATTTTATTTTTTGCTGTTTCTTACTTATTATACATAGATCGTGCCGTACAGGGAAAGGGACCTACCGTGCTTTCAGTATTTTTTTCCATCTTCGTCGTCGCCGCTGTGGCGCTCGTATTTCTTGCCGTCTGTTTCCTTCTGGTCTGCGGCCGGCCTTCGTTCTTGAAAAGAAAAGAGAAAAAAACCGTATGGGAGGACAGGGAAGAAGCGATCCATGCGCCGGAAGAGGAAGAGAAGCCTTCTGCCCCGGCAGTGAGTGATGCCACCCGGATTTTCACGGTGCCCGAAGAGGCGAAAGAGAAAACCGCCGGAGATGACGCGACCCGCGTATTTGAAAGAGATGAAATGACTGCCGCTCTGGGCGAGAAAAAGAAGCATTCTTCTGCCGGCGCCTTTGCCCTGGAGCCGCTGCCGGAAGTACTGGAAGAAGAAGTGAGCCCCGATGTGCTGGAGGAGTACTTTGTCCGGCATTTTCTGAACCAGTACGGCGCCGTATCCCGGACGGTCTCGCAGGATACGAGGACGGTCACCCATCATCTGGTGGAAAAGGCGGTCTCTCTTGCCGGGCGGGACGCGCCGGATGTGCTCACCCACATCATGGTGCAGGAAGCGCTCCAGAACGGGCAGCGCTCTTATGTGATGATGCCTGATGACATTGTGCTCGCCATGGTGACCCGGGCTTTTGCGGAAGTGGCGCAGGGAAATAAAGAAGACACCCGCACGATTCTCGCCTATGACGCGCTCCGGGTGATGCCCCGTATGGAAGCGGGCCAGTTCCGGGCGCTGTCGCTGCTTCTCCTTTTCCATTATTCCCGGAATATGGACAATGTGGACAGCGACGCTTTTGCCGCTTACGCCGAGCGCTACGTGGAGCCTCTCCTGCAGGGGCTGCCCAGTGAGTACAGCGGCTACCAGCAGCTGGAGTACCTGCACTGCGTGTCCCTTGAAAATAAGGACACCTCTTTCGGCCAGGTCCTCCGCGATTCGTATCCGCTCATTTTCTCCTTCCGGGGATGCATGAAATCTGAGCTGGACAGCATCCGCAAAGACTGGCCGTCCGGATCCATCGTGCCGAGCCTCTTTAATTCCTACTACAAGGCGGCGGTCATTGATGACTCTCTCCTGGAAGAGTATTTCGACAAGTACGGCATCCGGAGCGGCCGGGACCAGACGCTCCTGAACGCGCTCATCCATTCCCGTCCTGTCGCCTATGACCGGCGGGAAATGGCCCACATTCTCGGGAAGATTTCCCCCTCTCTGGAAGAGCTCCAGGAAGCGTGGGACGGAAGTCTCCTCCGCCGGTCATCCCTGACGCTTATGGGCATGTACATCGCCCAGATGTATATCCGCGAACGGATTGGGGAAGAATTTGACCTGTCCCACTGGATGTAAGATAATAGAAAGGGACGGGAGGGAATGCCCATCCCCGCAATTTCATAAAAAAGCGATGACGCCGCCGGTGCGGCGTTATTTTTCAGTACTTGCTATCTGTTTTCTGCATGTCTATATGATTAAAACAGCAGGGAGGCATTATGGGAATTTTTGATATTATCGGGCCGGTTATGATTGGTCCATCCAGCTCGCACACCGCCGGCGCGGCGCGGATCGGCAGGCTCACGAGAGAAATCCTCGGAGAGGACGTGGCATCGGCAGACATCATTCTGTATGGGTCTTTTGCCAAGACCGGCCGGGGACACGGCACGGACAAAGCGCTCGTAGCAGGGCTTCTCGGGTATCCTCCGTCGTCGGACAAAATACGGAATGCCATTACCATGGCGGCACGCATGGACATTCCCATTCATTTCTCTTTTTCCGATGAAGACATGGGCCATCCCAATGTGGCGGCCATCATCGCGACCGGCAAAAGCGGCCACAAAGTGAATGTAGTGGGACGGTCTCTTGGCGGCGGCCGGGTGCTGGTGACCAGCATTGACGGGTACCCTGTGGAAATTACCGGCGAGGAATACACACTCATTACCCATCACAAAGATGTGCCCGGCGTGGTCGGGCCGGTGTGTCTTGCTCTGGCGAAGCATCACATCAATATTTCCAATATGCAGGTCTTCCGGAAGGGCCGCGGCGATGACGCGGTGATGATCATTCATACCGATGAGAAACTGCCTGATGACGTGCTGGCGGAAGTCCAGAAATGCAATCCCAATATCAACCAGGTCATGGCGCTTGGCATCATATAAGGAGGTCTCATGAAGGAGTATCATTCTTTAAAAGAACTGTTTGATGAAGCGGACCGGCTGCATTGCTCTCCCGGCGTTCTCGCGTGCCGCATCGAAGCGGCGGCGGAAGGGGAGGAATATGAAACGATATGGAACCGTATGAAGAAGACCATTCCTGTTTTCACCCATTCCATCCGCAGGGGCCTGGCAGACACGACGAAATCTGCCAGCGGCATGGTCGGCGGCGACGGCAACCGCTTTTTCCGGCAGAAAATGCGCTTCCTCAGCCCGCTCTGCCAGAAGGCCTGTGCCTACGCTCTCGCCGCGGCGGAAGCGAACGCGAAGATGTACTGCATCGTAGCCTGCCCTACAGCCGGGTCCTGCGGCATTGTTCCTGCCGTCTTTGCCGCCGTAGGGGAGGAAATCCACGCCACGGACGATGAATACACGAAGGCCCTTTTCACTGCCGGCGCAGTGGGGAAAGTGGCGGCGGAAAACGCGTCTATCGCCGGCGCGGTCGGCGGCTGCCAGGCGGAGTGCGGCACCGCGGTTGCCATGGCGGCGGCCGGCGCGGTGGAGCTCCTCGGCGGGACCACTGCGGAAATGGCGGATGCTGTGGCGCTGGGCCTCAAAAACATACTGGGCCTCGTATGCGATCCCATCGCGGGCCTGGTGGAAGTGCCCTGTGTGAAGCGGAACGGTTTCGACGCGGTCCACGCGCTGGTGGCGGCGGAAATGGCCATGGCCGGCATTCACAGCGTCATTCCCGCCGACGAGGTGATTATCGCTATGGGACAGATTGGCAGCATGCTCCCGAAAGCGCTCCGCGAGACGAGCCAGGCGGGCCTGGCAGTGACGCCCACAGGGAAAGCCATCACGGAGGAGCTGGACAAGAAACTCTATTCCCGGTAAGTTCCGGGGCATGCGGAGGCGTGATGAAAGAATCCAAAACAAAGCGCATTTTGAGTCTCTATGACGCACTCATGGAGGGACAGACGGTGAACCGCCTTGCCTGGGCCGCGGCGCATGGCATCTGCGAGCGGTCTGTGCGGCGGGATATTGATGAGATCCAGCAGTACCTGGGGGATAAAAATGAGGAAGGCTCCCAGAAGACTTACCTCGTGTACAGCCGGAAAGAAGGCACCCACCAGGCGCTGGAACTGGAGCACCATGACTTTTCTTTGGCAGAATTTGAAAAGACCGCGGAAGTGCTTCTGGAAAGTCCTGCTTTTTCGAGAGAAGAAGCGCTTTCCCTCGTGTCCCGCCTGGTCTTTGCCGTGCTGGCAGAGGAAGACCGGCCGCGCGGGGAAGCCTGGCTTGTGGCGCATGGGCAGAAGAAAATAGAAAAGGGGGACGCATAAGCGTCTCTTTTTTTGTGGAAACAGCCCTGCCGCGCAAAGAAAAATAGGCATCCTGCGCCCTTGCCTTTCATTGCAAGGGATGTTATTCAATGCTATAATGTACTAAAGTATGAAAGAAACGCAGAGCAAGGGAAAGCTCTTTTTTGTTTTTTCAGGAGGTTTTTATGAGCGTGAACCAGAGACTGGTCAATCCCCTGACGGATCAGCTCTTCGAAGCGATTCTTCATCTGAAATCGAGAGAAGAGTGTTATGAATTTTTTGAAGATCTCTGCACCATCAATGAGCTGCGGGACATGTCCCAGCGTCTCGAAGTGGCGCGGATGCTCCGGGATGGGGAGAAGTACGACAAAATCGAGCTCATCACCGGGGCAAGCACCGCGACCATTTCGAGAGTGAAGCGGTGCCTCAAGTTCGGCGCGGACGGCTATACCCACGTGCTGGACCAGATGGAGAAAACAAAGGCGGCCCAGTCCCATGAATGAGCCGCTTCACATGAGTCACAATGGATTCAAGGCCTATGATATCCGCGGCGTGATTCCAGAGGAAATCAATGAAGAACTGGCATACCGCGTGGGCCGGGCTTACGCAGCGCTCTACCATCCGCGGACCATCGCGGTAGGCCGGGATATGCGGGTGAGCTCGGAAGCGCTCGCAGCGGCCGCCGTGAAAGGCCTCACTGACGGCGGCGCCGATGTGGTGGATATTGGTCTCTGCGGGACAGAAATGATGTATTTCTCCGTCTTTTACTATGGCCTGGACGGGGGCATCATGATTACCGCGAGCCACAACCCGGCGGACAATAACGGAATGAAGCTCGTCCGGGAAGGGGGTATCCCCATTTCCGCGGATACTGGGCTCAAAGACATAGAGAAAGAGGCCTTCGCGGGAGATTTCCCTGCCGCCGCTAAAGGCGCCGTCACAAGAAAAGACGTGATGGATGACTATATCCGCCATATTGTCAGCTATGTCGATGTGGAGAAGATGAAGCCTCTCTCCATCGCGGCAGACGCGGGAAACGGCTGCGCCGGCCTGGCTTTCCAGCGGCTCAAAGAATACCTGCCCTTCCGTTTCACGGAAATGTACATGGATCCGGACGGTACCTTCCCGCACGGCGTGCCCAATCCGATGCTGCCGGAAAACAGGAAGCCTCTCATCGCCAAGGTCAAAGAAACAGGCGCCGACATGGGCATTGCCTGGGACGGCGATTTCGACCGCTGTTTCTTTGTGGATCATGAGGGGCGCTTTGTGGAAGGATACTACATGGTGGGCCTCCTGGCAGGATACTTTTTGAAACGCCATCCAGGGGACACCATCGTCCATGACCCGCGGTGCTTCTGGAATACCGAGGACATTGTGAAAAAACTGGGCGGCACATCGGTCATTTCCAAGGGCGGCCACGCCTTCATGAAGGAAACTATGCGCCGGGTCCATGCGGTGTACGGCGCGGAAATGAGCGCCCACCATTTCTTCCGGGACTTTTCCTACTGCGACAGCGGCATGATTCCCTGGCTCATCGTGGCGGAAATCATGAGCGAAACCGGCCGGAGTCTGTCCGACCTGGTAGGGGAAATGGAAGAAGCCTATCCGTGCAGCGGGGAAATCAATCTGCCTGCCCGGGACGTGCAGGGCGTGCTGGCCGCTGTGGAAAAGCGCTATCAAAAAGAAGCGCTCCAGATTTCCCATCTGGACGGGGTGAGCATGGATTTCGGCACGTGGCGCTTCAACCTGCGTCCGTCCAATACGGAACCGCTGATCCGGTTCAATATGGAAACCAGAGGGGACCGGAATCTGCTCAAGGAAAAAGAAGAGGAAGTGATTTCCTTCGTGAAGGAAGTCAATCAATAAAAGAGGGCCGGCTGGGCCGCGCTCTTTCAGGATCTTTCCCGAGGGAGAGATCCTTTTTTTGCAGAGAGGTTCTATGGAAAGACTGTACAAGGAAATTGTGAAGGGGACGTTTCTCTCCAGGCCGAACCGGTTTGTGAGCCTTATGGAGATCGGCGGGAGGGCGGAAAAAGTGCATATGCCCAATCCGGGACGGATGCGGGAACTTCTCTTCCCGGGGACGGTGATGTACGCATCGCCCCATGCAAAACCGGGCGGCGCGACCCGGTTCCGCGCCGTCGGGGTGGAAAGAGGCGGCGCGGTGATTCCTCTCGATACATCCCGCGCCAATGATACGGCCCAATGGCTTATCGACCATGGAAAAATTCCTGGATGGGAAAACTGCCGGGTCCTGCGCCGGGAGGTGACCATGGGGGACAGCCGGTTCGACCTGCTTCTGTCCGACGGGGAGGAGACCTTTCCGGTGGAAGTGAAGTCGTGCACTCTTTTCGGAGAAAAAGGAGCGATGTTTCCTGACGCGGTCACTGCGAGAGGGAGAAAGCACGTGCTTCATCTAAGGGACATCGGACGGGAGGGAAAGCGGGCAGGCCTTCTCATTCTGGTCCAGTGGGACCGGGCGGAATGGTTCCTGCCGGATTATCACACCGACCCGGCTTTCGCGGAAGCCTTTCTTTCGGCGGCGCCTTATGTGGAATGGAAAGCGGCAGCGGTTTCCTGGGATGACACCTTTTCCATGCCCCAGGG
>CAUBUJ010000060.1 GCA_958439155.1 uncultured Veillonellaceae bacterium | reverse complement strand
GAATTTAGCGCCCGGTCGGGATGACGACCATTTCGGCGTGTGCCTGTCTGCGGGATCGGGTCTTACGGGACAAAGACTGCGTGCCGTCATATCGACCGGACGGACAGGGGAAGAATGGGATAAACAGTAAAAGAAAGGACGGGAAAGAGTGGAGATATCTCACGCGAAACGTCTTATGTTATGATGAAAAAGAAAGGAGGCGGCCATGGGATATGTATACATACTTTCATCAAGAAAAGGCGGGCCTCTGTATATTGGTGTGACCTCTGATCTAAGGCGCCGGATTCATGAGCATAAAACAGGACTGCTTCCAGGTTTTACATCACGGTACCATTTGTACAGGCTGGTCTACTATGAAGGATTCACAGATATCAAGGAAGCGATTGTAAGAGAAAAGCAGCTGAAGCATTGGAGAAGGGCGAAGAAAGAGTTCTTGATTGAGAGCGGTAATCCCGAATGGAATGATCTGGCAGAGTCGTGGTATCGGTAGGGGGAAATGGGATAACGGCATATGCTGCGGGTTTCTTCCAATAGGTACGCTAGCCGCCTGGGGTCATACTGTCCGGAGGTAGGCAGGTCCCATACCGTCATACCGACCGTGCTCCTCGGTACACAGGCTCTATGCGGTCATATCGACCGGACAGATAAGGGAGAAATGGGATAGACGAAAAAAGAAAGGACGGGAAAGAGTGGAAGCCGTGCTCCCTCGAGCGGAGCGGAGGGTATATCTTACGTGCGAAGGAGCAAAAGATCTACCCTAAAGGGAATCCGCAAAAGATCCCTCCACTCATCAAATCATTGTCTGTTTAGTGTGATCCCCATGAAGCGAATTTAGCGCCCGGTCGGGATGACGACCATTTCGGCGTGTGTGTCCCGTAGGAATGGGCTCACGGCGCGCAGGCTCGATGCCGTCATATCGACCGGACGGATAAGGGAGGAATGGGATGGACGACAAAAGAAAGGACGGGAAAGAGTGGAGATATCTCGCGCGAGAAGACAACAAGGAGTTGGTACCGTGCCCCTGAGATCGGCTTTAAAGGGGGGAATACGAAAGATCCCTCCACTCATCAAATCATTGTCCGTTTAGTGTGATCTCCATGAAGCGAATTTAACGCCCGGTCGGGATGACGACCATTTCGGCGTGTGCCTGTCTGCGGGAGCGGGTCTTACGGGACAAAGACTGCATGCCGTCATATCGACCGGACGGACAGGGGAAGAATGGGATAAACAGTAAAAGAAAGGACGGGAAAGAGTGGAGATATCTCACGCGAAACGTCTTATGTTATGATGAAAAAGAAAGGAGGCGGCCATGGGATATGTATACATACTTTCATCAAGAAAAGGCGGGCCTCTGTATATTGGTGTGACCTCTGATCTAAGGCGCCGGATTCATGAGCATAAAACAGGACTGCTTCCAGGTTTTACATCACGGTACCATTTGTACAGGCTGGTCTACTATGAAGGATTCACAGATATCAAGGAAGCGATTGTAAGAGAAAAGCAGCTGAAGCATTGGAGAAGGGCGAAGAAAGAGTTCTTGATTGAGAGCGGTAATCCCGAATGGAATGATCTGGCAGAGTCGTGGTATCGGTAGGGGGAAATGGGATAACGGCATATGCTGCGGGTTTCTTCCAATAGGTACGCTAGCCGCCTGGGGTCATACCGTCCGGAGGGACGCAGGGACTAATAGCCAATAGCTAATAGCTAACAGCCTATTGGCGGCGGAGCCGCATATAAAAAAACTTTCCTATTTCTTCTTCCGACTTCAGACTTCTGTCTTCAGACCCATAAACGGCGTTAATGATGCACTCTTTACCTTAGACCTCGGACCCCAGACTTCAGACTCCCGACTTCAGACCTGTAAACGGCGTCAATGATGCACTCTCCCATATCCGCGCCCGCCCACGGGGCCGGCTGTGTTATAATACAGAAAGAATTTTCTTCGTTTTTCATAAAGGAGGCGGCTATGGCTCCGGTAAAGCTGATTGCCATCGATTTGGATGATACCCTGCTTCGTGATGACATTTCTATTTCCGATTACACGAAAGACGTGCTCGCCCGGGCTGTGGCGAAGGGGGTGCGCATCGTCATCGCTACGGGGCGGATGTTCTGCGCCGCCCGGCCCTGGGGGATGGCGCTTGGCCTGGGGGATGTGCCTATGGTGGTCTATACCGGCTCCATGGTGGCGCGGTGCGCGTCGGGAGAGGTACTGTCCTATGATCCGATGGATCTTGCCACAGCGCAGGAGATCGTGAGCACCGCTCATGACCATGGGTGGTATATCCAGGCATATGTCCATGACCGGCTGCTGGTGCCGATCTATGATGAACGGACCAGAGTGTATGAAAAGGTCTGCGGCGTTACGGCGGAGGTTCTTGGGGAGGATTTCTGGACACTCCGGGAGCCGCCTTTGAAGCTTCTCATTTATGAAAATGACCCGGCGGTGATGGCGGAGGCGGAGCGGATTCTCATTCTCCGTTTCGAGGACCGGGCCGGCCATGTGAAGTCGCGGCCCAATTTCTTTGAGTGGAACCGGAAGGACGCGTCCAAAGGGAATGCTCTCCGGAAACTCTGCGCAGAGTGGGAGATTCCGCTGGCGTCGGTCATGACTTTCGGCAATTCGGAGAATGATATTTCCATGCTCCAGCTTACGCCGTGGTCGTTTGCGGTGGAGAATGCGGAGGGTATGGTGAAGGACGCGGCGCGTCATGTGACGGCGTCCAATAATGATGATGGGGTAGCGAAGGCGGTGGCGAAGTATGTGCTCGGAGAATAAGGATACCTTTCGTTTCGTGATCATTACGGGAATGTCCGGCGCGGGGAAGACGAGTTTCATGCAGAAGTTAGAAGATGTGGGGTATTACTGCGTGGATAATCTCCCGCCTGTACTGATCGCCCGTTTTGCCGATCTCTGCTGGAAGAGCTCATCCAAGACGCGTCATGTGGCGGTGGTCACCGATATCCGCGGCGGATCTTTCTTTGACGCGCTCCCCCAGGCGCTCGACGAGCTCACCAAGCGGGGGATCCCCCATGAGGTGGTGTTCCTGGAGGCGTCTGATGAGGTGCTGGTGCGGCGGTATATGGAAACGCGGCGGAAGCATCCTCTCTCAGGAGAGCGGCGCCTTCAGGAGGGGATCGCTGAGGAGCGGCGGGTTCTCGCTCCTATTCGGGCGCAGGCGGATATTATTATCGACACCACCAGCATGAAGAACGCGGACCTTTTGGAATTTCTTACGAGCCGCTTCGGCATCCAAGACGAGAAGCAGAGCATGTATATTACGGTGTTTTCTTTCGGATTCAAGTACGGTATTCCCATCGACGCGGATACGGTGATCGATGTGCGTTTCCTGCCGAATCCTTTCTATGTGGAGAAGTACAAGTACTGGAGCGGCCGGGTGAAGGAAGTGGCGGCGTATATCGAGAAATCGCCGGTGACCGGGGAATTTTTGACGAAGCTCTACGATCTCATCGATTTCATGACCGCCCAGTTTGAGAAATCCGGGAAGACCCAGTTTACTATCGCCATCGGCTGCACCGGCGGGATGCACCGGTCGGTGTATGTCACGGAGAAGCTCGGCGCCCATCTCCGCCAGTCCCACATGCATGTGAATGTGGAGCACCGCGATCTGAACCGGAACCGGGTGGATCATGACGCGGTGGAGGAAAAGAAATGAAGCCTCTTCTCCGTTGGCTCTATCCAGGGCTTTCCATCAAGCGCTGGCTCGTGCTGTTCTCTTTCGGCCTGGTTCTTCTTTTCTTCGGCATGACCTTGCTTCTGAATTACCAGTTTCTGAGCCGTATGGAAGAGGAGCTTTTCCGTTTCATTTACCAGATGACCGGCCAGTACAATTACACCATGCTCGCTGTGTGGGGCTTTGTTCTCGCCGGGGTTGGCGGGCTTCTCATGATGGTGTCTGTGCGGAAATTGGTGAAGCGGATCGTGACGCTTCTGCTGCCGGATGAGTCAAAGGTATCAGAGCAGATGATCCGCCGGGTGATTCTTTCCCATGGGCCGAAGGTAGCGGCCATCGGCGGCGGCCACGGCCTGTCCATGCTGCTCCGGGGTCTCAAAACGAAGACTTCCAATATTACGGCGGTCGTCACTGTCGCCGATGACGGCGGTTCTTCCGGTCGCCTCAGGAAGGAAATGGATATCATCGCACCGGGGGATCTGCGGAACTGTCTCGTGGCGATGGCAGATAAGGAATCTCTTCTGGAGGAACTCTTCCAGTACCGCTTCGGCGGGAAGGGAGAGCTCGCCGGGCACAGCCTGGGCAATCTCTTCCTGGCGGCGCTCATCGAGGAATTCGGCAATCCGGAAAACGCTCTCAAAGCGGCGAGCCGTATCCTCAATATCCGCGGTCAGGTGATCCCTTCCACGACGGAGAAAGTCCGCCTGTCCGCTCTCATGTCTGATGGGAAGACGGTGGTAGGCGAGTCGGAAATCACGGAATATCCCGCGCGGATTGTGCGCCTTTCCACGCTGCCGGCGGAGGTGCCTGCCGTGGCGGAAGCGGTGGAAGCGATCCGCGCGGCCGACCTGGTGGTGCTCGGGCCGGGGAGCCTTTATACGAGTATCCTCCCCAATCTTCTCGTGCCGGATATCCAGAAGGCCATCCGGGAAGGAACCGCGCCTTGCCTTTATATTTGCAATGTGATGACCCAGCCGGGGGAAACGGATCATTTCACCGTGTCGGACCATCTGCGGGCGCTCATTTCCCATATCGGGGAAGGGGTCATCGATTACGTGCTGGTCAATTCCGGCATGCCTTCGAAGGAGGTGCTGGACCGGTACGCCGCGGCCGGAGCAGTGCCGGTGCGGATTGACGGCGATGAAGTGAAGAAACTGGGCGTCACCATGGTGACAGCCGATCTTCTTGGTCCGGTGCGGGGCGCTGTCCATGACGCGCAGGTTTTGGCGGAAGAGTTGGTGCGCCTGAAGAGCCTGCTCCATTCCAATATTGAGCCGGGGCTTTTAGAGGAGTACCTCCGGCGGAGCCATTGACAGCGGGAAAGCGCGGCGGGAAGCGGGAGAAAGTAAAAGGATGTCATTTACAGAAAACGTGAAAAATGAATTGGCACGCCTGGCCCGGGAAGAAAGAGCGGACCGGAGGGCGGAGCTCCTGGCGCTCCTCCGCATGAGCGGCTCTGTGGTGACCGGCGGAGGCGGCCGGTGGGGCGTGGAATTTTCCACAGGAAACAGCGCCGTCGCAAGGCGCGTCCTGGTGTGCCTGAAGAAGGATTACGGCCTCATGCCGGCGGTGATGGTGCGGCAGGGGCGAAAGCTCCGGAAAAAGAATGTGTATACCCTCTCGGTGCCGCCGTCCCCGTCAGGGGCTGCCTTCCTTTCGGAGGTGGGATTTTCCCCGATGGGGAGCGTGGAAGACGGGCGGCTCTTTGAAAGCGCCGGTGAGCGGCGGGCGTACCTGGCGGGCGCCTTTCTCGGAGGCGGTTCCATCAACCGGCCCCAGAGCGATTACCACATGGAGATGGTCACCCAGTCCTACCATTTCGCCGAGCAGATCATGGAAATCATGGGCGCTTTCCGCATGCATCCCCGTATGACCGAGCGGAAAGGCGGCTACATCGTCTATATCAAGGACGGCGATGAAGCGGGAAATTTCCTGCAGATCATCGGCGCCATGCAGAGCTATATGGAATTTGAGAATGTGCGGGTCATGAAGGATATGCGGAACCAGGTGAACCGCCAGGTGAACTGCGAGACCGCCAATCTCCAAAAGTCGGTGAACGCCGCGGTGCGGCAGATTCATCAGATCCGCGCGGTGGAAGGCCGCTATGACCGGCAGAGTCTGCCGAAAAAAATCGTGGAGACCATGCAGCTCCGGCTGGATCATCCCAGCGCGACACTGGCAGAGCTTTCCGAGATCTGCGGCATCAGCAAATCCGGGCTGGCCCACCGTTTCCAGAAAATCAGCGCTCTCGCAGAAGAAGCCGGAGAAAAAATAGAATAAAGAAATTTCTTGTATATTGAATAAACATAGTAAGAAGGCAGTTCATGATCAGATCAGAAATGGTTGTATGCCTGGCGGCAGCGTTTTTCGCGGCAGGTTCGTCTTACGGGGCGTCACCGCTGGACTTGGAGTATAAGAATATTGAGTGGAAGGCGGATCATACGGAGGGGACGCTGGTCCTGTCTGACTCGCCGGAATATCCGGACCGCACAGGGATCCTCGCGGAAGGCACCATCGACGGGAAAGGGCGGATCTACTACTACCACGTAAATGCCACAGGAGAGAAGGCGCGGCTCGTAGCGTACGCGGTGAGCCAGAACAAGACGAGCGTGGATGTGACCAAATTTCTCCAGGGCGTGCCCAGCACGGATTATGTGACCTCCGGTGCCACCCTTTCTTATAATGAGATGGTCTCGATCAAGCAGAAGCCTTTCCAGGTGGAGCTCGCGCCGGGGAAGCGCACCATTCTCGCCGAGGAAAATCCGGATGGGCTTCTCCCAGACTATCTCTACACGGGACTTCTCGAAGTGAAGACGAAGGAGCCGGTCCGTTTCGGCACAGCCCTTCTCCCCATGACAAGCGATGAGCAGCTCCAGGAAGCGCTCGACCAGGCAGAGCCCCTTCCTGCGGACAGCCATGAAATGAGGGGTACTTTCCCCATGGCAGTGACCAGGGAGAGCAAAAAGGCATGGAATACCGACAAGGACGGCCCGGCGGCGATTGATTTCGGCAGCGGCAGCGGTCATGATTTTTACATGGGTTTGGACGAATTAGACGGAGCGCGGCGGGAAAATACAGGGGACTACGGCATGAGCTTCACTCTCGAGGTGCCGGTGAAGGGGACGACGCCTTTCCGGGTGTACCTCAATCCTATGGGCGGCGTCTACATGGGGTCGTTCCGGCTGCGCCAGGGATTCCTTCCCCATTACTACCGCACCGATGATATGAAGTACGGCGGACGCTGGCTTGGGGACGATACCATTTATGATCTCATGGACATGGGCCTGTGGCAGCCGGGGAAGACGCTCACCATTGAGTTCATTCCTGCCGGCGCGACGTACTTCCCTATCCGTTTCCTCTTTGTTCCGGAAGGGTCTATGTAGTACAATGGTAAAATAAAAATTCCGCGGCAGAAGGGCGGAGGATCTTCTGCCGGCGGGTCATTTCATCGGGGAAGAGGATTTAGGAGGCAGTTATGAAATTCATCCAGTACCAGATCGGGGACATTGTGAAAATGAAGAAGAAACATCCCTGCGGAAGCGACGAGTGGGAAGTGCTCCAGCTCGGCTCGGATATGCGCGTCAAATGCCGCGGCTGCGGACGGATCGTGCTCATTCCCCGTCCTAAATTTCTGAAGGGGACGAAGAAGGTATTGAACCGGGATGTGGAAAGCGGGAAGGCGGAAGTCACCGCCCGCACGGAAGAATCGACCCTGGGCTGAGAAAGGCCGCCTTGACCGGCGGTTTTTTTATGCCCTTTTTCTATAGCGCCTATACGAAGGGACCATTGGGCACGGCGCTCATAGATGGGATACCATACAAAGGGTGATACAAATGATACGAGAAGCAACAATAACCGATGTGGACAGCACTGCCGCCTGCTATGACGAGGTGCTCCGGTGGGAGGAGGTCCACGGCTCTCTTTCCGGGTGGCGGCGGGGAATCTACCCTGTGCGGGCCACCGCGGAAAGGGCGGCCCAGGAAGGGACTCTCTATGTGGCGGACGAAGACGGCCGCGTGACCGGATCGATCATACTGAATGAGAAGACGCCTGCTGAGTATGAAGGTGTCCGGTGGCGCTTTTCCGCCGCGCCGGGGCGGATCCTCATCGGCCATACGCTGTGCGTTCTCCCAGGCGCTTCCGGCCAGGGACTGGGGGCAGCGCTTCTCCATTTCGCGGAGCATTACGGCGCCTCTCACGGGTATGAAGTCTTCCGCTTTGACACCTGGGCAGGCAACAGCCGGGCGCAGGCCTTGTATAGACGGCTGGGCTTTTCCTCTCCCGGACGGGGCCCCGCTTTTTTCCAGGGCCGGTGGGAGACGGAACTGCTCTATTTTGAGAAGAAACTGTAAGAAAAGGATGACTCATTCCGCCGTCATAAGAATGAGTCATCTTTTCTTTGCAAAATTCCATTTGCTTTTTTCTTTCCATTCTTGTATACTATATAAGCTTAATGTTTTTAGGCACTTCCTGGCCCCTGGGATGCAGGGGACATAGGTCCATGAAGGAGGCGATTGTATTGAAGAAGTATGAAGTTATGTTCATCGTGAACGTTGCTGATGAAGAACAGATCAAAGCAGCGATCGAAACAGTGAAATCCACCATCGCGAAGATCGGCGGCACTGTGGACAAAGAAGATGAATGGGGAAAGCGCCAGCTCGCGTATGAAGTGAAGCACCAGACCGAAGGCTACTATGTAGTCATCGATTTCCAGGCGGATCCCGCGGAAATTAAAGAACTTGACCGTGTCATCAAGATTCATGAAGAAATTATCCGCCATATCATTGTAAAGCTGGATGACTAAGCAGGAGATAAGACGATGAATTCAGTACAGATTGTAGGTAATCTGACAAGAGACCCGCAGATGCGCGCGACAAAGACCGGCCAGCCGGTAGCATCGTTCAGTGTAGCTGTCAACCGTACCTATACCACGCCCACAGGCGAGCAGAGAGAACTCACTGATTTCGTTCCTGTAGTGGCATGGAGAAATCTGGCAGAGGCAGTGGGAAACCAGCTGAAGAAGGGCACCCGGGTTTTCGTGGAGGGCCGGTATACATCACGGTCTTATGAAACTCCGGATGGACAGAAGCGGTATGTCACGGAAGTGACCGCCAATCTGATCGCGATCCCCATTGGCACGTCCCATGGCGGCCAGATGGGTCAGAGCGCAGGCAGCTACGCCCAGCCCAGTGGATTCAATCCGTCTACCGGTTACAGCCAGCCAGGCAGCTTCAACCAGCCCGCCGGCCAGAACCAGTCCAGAGGTAATTTCAGTCAATTTGGATCACCGAAAACGGATGAAGATATTCCGTTCTGATCCGCCAATGATAACGGAGGAAAATCATGATTAAAAGAGATAGAATGAGAAGACCGAGAAGAAAGGTCTGCCAGTGCTGCGTGGACAAGGTAGATACCCTTGATTACAAGGATGTAGCGACCCTGCGCCATTTCATTTCTGAAAGAGGCAAGATTCTGCCCCGCCGTATTACAGGCACCTGCGCGAAACATCAGCGCAAGATCAATCTCGCCATTAAGAGAGCCAGAGCGATCGCTCTGCTTCCCTTCAGCGCAGACTAATCCAATAGAACGCAAAGAGGCCGGTATGGATTTCCATGCCGGTTTTTTGTATACTTGATTTATTGAAGAGGCAGTAAGGCCCTTTCCTCTGCGGGAAGGAGCCGCTCTTTTACAGTCCCGCCGCAGAGAAAGAAGGAAAGATGGACAATTTACTGGATACACTGGCTATGGAAATGATCGCCTATGACAAAGGGGACCCGAAGCGGATCCATCATTTCCTGAAAGTTCACAATTTCGCCCGCCTCATCGGGATAGGAGAGGAGCTGCCTGCGCATACGCTTTTCGTCCTCGAAGCGGCGGCGTATGTCCATGATATCGGCATCCACGAAGGGGAGAGGCGTTTCCACAGAAATGACGGGAAGATCCAGGAGGAGCTCGGCCCGGAGGAAGCACGGCGCCTGCTCACGAAGCTGCATTTTGACCCGGCCGATATAGACCGCATCACCTGGCTTGTGGGACACCATCATTCGTACGGCTCCATTGACGGGCCGGACGCGCAGATTCTGGCGGAAGCGGACATGTTAGTGAA
>CAUBUJ010000059.1 GCA_958439155.1 uncultured Veillonellaceae bacterium | reverse complement strand
AAACCGTTAACTTCGCAAGAGGTTCATGGGTTCGAATCCCATCCCTTCCGCCAGAACAGACGCTGATGGGGTGTACGGGGCGACAGTCTCCGGCGCTGTCAGCGTTTTTCTTTACCACAGGAATAAAGATTACATAAAGAAAGGGGACAGCCATGCATATCGCCGGGACGGATTTTTCTCCAAAGAGCGTTTTCTTCCATGGAGCGGGACTTCTCATCGGCTCCATGATTTACTCCGCAGGGCTCAATTTATTTCTTGTGCCCAATCACATCATCGACGGCGGCGTCGTCGGGATCAGCCTCATCGCGGACGCCCTATCGCCGGTGTCTTTCAGCGTGTGGGTGGTGCTTCTCAATATTCCCTTTTTCTTCGTGGGCTATAAAAAGGTCGGGGCAAGCCTGACTGTGTACGCCATGACGGCGATTCTCATGCTCTCCCTGTGGAGCCCTTATTTTGAGGCGATGGAGCCTTTTACGAAGGATCCTTTTCTGGCGACCATCTTCGGCGGGGTCATCATCGGCATCGGCGTGGGCCTGGTCATCCGCAGCGGCGGGTCTCTCGACGGGACGGAAATTCTCGCGATCTGGCTGGACAGCCGGAGTTCTTTCTCCGTAGGGGAGATTGTCATGTTTTTCAATCTCTTCATCCTTGGGAGCGCCGGCTTTGTGTTCAGCTGGAACAGCGCCATGTATTCCCTCATCGCGTACTTCATCTGCGCCAAAATGATCGACATCGTCACCAACGGCCTGGACGAGTCCAAGGGCGTCCTTATCGTGACCGACCATTCCTCGGAAGTGGCCGACGCCATCATGAACCGGATGCACCGGGCGGTGACGTTCCTCCATGGGGAGGGCGGTTTCCTCCGGGGACGGAAAGAAGTGCTCTACTGCGTGATTTCCCGTCTTGAAGTGACGCGCCTCAAATTTTTGACCCACGACGTGGACCCGGAAGCGTTCCTTTCCGTCTTCGACGTGCGGGAAGTGCAGGGCGGCTTTGTGAAAAAGAGCCATAAAATATAGGATAAAAAAGAAATTCCACCGGATTTCCGCAGTGGAATTTCTTTTTGGATGCCTGTCAGGGAAAGGATGATTCTTTCCGCCCGTCAGAATGAGGAATCATTTCGTTAGAAAATGCCGTCGCCCACATGAGGCCGCATGTATTTTTCGAAGTTCTCCTCCACGCTTTCTCCCGCGAGAAGCGCCGCCGCCTGCGGGCCTGTGAGGCCCAGCACCTGGAGGAACCGCACTTTCCCGTACAGCGTCTGGAGGGGCCGCGCCTCCGTGTCGGGAATGAGAAGGATCGTTTTCACGTCGCTCTGGGAGAAGCGGGAAATGCCCAGTTCCTCTTCTGTGAGCAGCTGGTATGGCGCCAGATGGGTTTTTCTCTCAAAGGCGAATTTGGCGATCGCTGAAAGAATGTCGCACGCCCAGAGAGCTTCGCTGGCGATTTTCTCCTTTACTTTCATGGTGAGCTCGCACCCTTTGCCGCTGAAAGCGCCGCCGAAGGCCCGCTTATTGCCGTAGAGCTCGGACAGGCCGAAGGTCACAATGTGAAGGTAGCCTTTGGGGGAGGAATAAAAAGAGTAGCCGTCCAGGTACTGGTCTCCGCCGAAAGCGGCCCTGGCGGCGATCACCGTAGCCAGGTGCTCCGGCGCGGCCCCCGGGTAGAGTCGGCGGAATTCTTCCTCAATGGCGTCCCATCCCGGTGACCACCGGGGCTCCCGGGTGAGACGGTTCATAAATTCATTTTTTGTCATAACGCGCTCCTTTGTAAAGTCAACTTGATAAAAGTATAAATCCTCATTGTAAATTGTCTGTAAGAACCAGGGCATTTCTCCGAAATTTTTCCGTTCCCCCAGAATGGTTCCGTCCCGGAGCGGGCAAGCCGGGAAGGCGCCGGGAAAGGCCTTGCGGCCTTGCTATTCACAGGGGCTTTTCCTTTTCTTTCCGCCTGGGGAGGAAACCGGCCCCGCGGAAAGAATCTTTTTCAGGGAATGTCATTTCATTTGTACTTTTCCCCAATCTATGATAAAATTTAATTTGCGATTTGTATCTATATACTGAAACTATTACGTCATCAATTTGCCGGCGCGTCCGGCTTAAGGAGGAATAGGATTTTATGAACGTAAAGGTAGAAGCACTGGACCAGCACAAGGTGAAACTCACTGTCGATGTCACCGCCGAAGAAGTACAGAAAGGATTCAAGCAGGCTGTAGCCCGCATTGCCAATCAGATCCGTCTGAAAGGCTTCCGCAAGGGCAAGGCGCCCCGGAAGGTACTGGAAATGTACATCGGCAAGGAAGGCGTCGCCAGCGAAGCGGAAGACATTGTTGTCAACCAGGCGCTCCAGGCGGCTCTGAAGGAACAGAAACTTGTTCCGGTTACCACCCCTGATGTGAAGACCGAGTCCTTCTCTGAAAAGGACGGCGCTTCCTTTACTGCTACCTTTGTGAAGCAGCCGGAAGTGACCCTCGGCGATTACAAGGGCCTCAAGGCTCCCCATGATCATCCGGAAATTTCCGATGAAGCCGTGACCGCCCAGCTCCAGGAAGCGGCCAAGCAGAGCGCCCGCCTCGAAGTGGTGGACGGCGCGGAGCTCGCCAAAGGCGACTACGCTGTGATCGACTTCAAAGGCTTCGTAGACGGCAAGCCCTTTGAAGGCGGCGAAGGCAAGACCTATCCGCTGGAAATCGGTTCCGGCAGCTTCATCCCCGGCTTCGAAGACCAGCTGGTGGGACACAAAGCGGGCGAAGACGTTACCGTAAAGGTATCTTTCCCGAAAGATTACTTCGTGTCCAATCTGGCGGGAAAAGAAGCGGAATTCCAGGTCCATGTGAATGACGTGAAGCGCAAAGTCCTCCCTGAGCTGGATGACGCTTTCGCCAAGTCTGTGAGCAAATTTGATACTCTCGCCGACCTGAAGGCAAGCCTGAAGCAGCAGATGCAGCTCCGCGCTTTCCAGGAAGCGGAAGAAAAGTACCATAACGCTCTGGTAGACCAGGCTGTGGCCAACGCGAAAGTGGACATTCCCCAGGAAATGATCGATGCCCGCATCGATGAAATGATCGAGGAAATGAAGCTGAATCTGGAAGCGAACAAGACCACCCTTCCGGCATACCTGAAGTCCATCAACAAGACCGAAGACGATCTCCGCAAGGATTACGCCAAGACCGCGGAAGAAAATGTCCGCCAGGGTCTCGTACTCACCGCCATCGCTGAAAAGGAAGACCTGAAGGTCACCGACCAGGATCTTTCCATGGAAGTATACAGCATGGCCCAGCAGTTCGGCGCGGATCCGAAAGACGTCGTGAAGATCATTAAGCAGGAAAACCGCGTAGGCATGCTCATCGCCACCGTCACCCGCAAGAAGGCAGCCGCTTTCATCTACGGCGCGGCCAAGGCGGAAGAAGCGAAGGCAGCGGAAGCGAAAGAAGCCGCTGACAAAGCGCCGGAAGCGGAAGAGGCTAAAGCGGAAGAAGCTCCCGCGGCAGACGAAGCAAAAGCTGACAAATAAGGATATAGATACTCATAGCAGCTTCCTCACGAAGCAGCATGAACTTTAATTGCGGAACTAAAAGAACGGCTTAGCATGCTAAACCGCCCTTTTAGTTCTTTGCACATTCCCTCTTCGCAGAGGGATCCCATAGTTATTGACTTGTAAGCCTTTGAAAGGGGTGATCCCATGGCTTATGTACCGATTGTGGTCGAACAGACGGCCCGCGGTGAACGCTCTTACGATATCTATTCCCGTCTTTTAAAAGACCGGATTATTTTCCTCGATGGTCCCATCGATGACCACAGCGCCAATGTGATCATTGCGCAGCTTCTTTTCCTCGAAGCGGAAAATCCGGACAAAGATATCCATCTCTATATCAACAGCCCCGGCGGCGTAGTCACTGCCGGCATGGCGATTTATGATACGATGCAGTACATCCGTCCCGATGTATCCACCATCTGTATCGGTTCCTGCGCCAGCATGGCGGCGGTGCTTCTCACGTCCGGCGCGGCAGGCAAGCGTTTCGCCCTGCCCCATTCCAACGTGATGATCCACCAGCCTCTCGGCGGCGTCCAGGGCCAGGCCACGGAAATCGAGATTCATGCCCGGGAGATCCTCCGTCTCCGGGAAGAACTGAACGGCATTCTCTCAAGACACAGCGGACAGCCCATCGACAAGATCCGTCACGACACGGAACGGGATAATTTCATGACAGCGGAGCAGGCGCTGCAGTATGGACTCATTGACAAAATACTGACCCGCAGCGACCTGACGAAAGCGTAAGGAGGACCTTTGGATAAAAATAACCGCAATGCCCCTCCGGTATGCAGCTTCTGCGGCCGCTCCGCAGATGAAGTGGAGAAACTGATCGCCGGCCCCGGCGTGTATATCTGCAACGAATGTATCGAAGTGTGCGAGAATATCCTGAAGGAAGAGATGCGCCAGGACAAGCAGAAGAAAGCCGTCCATTTCAAGCTTCCCGTTCCTTCCGAAATCAAAGCGGACCTCGACCAGTATGTCATCGGCCAGGATGACGCGAAGATTGCCCTCTCCGTGGCGGTGTACAACCACTACAAGCGGATTCAGAGCGAAAAAGCGGATGACAATGATGTGGAGCTGCAGAAGTCCAACATCATCATGCTGGGACCCACCGGGAGCGGGAAAACGCTCCTGGCGCAGACTCTGGCGAAATTCCTTGACGTGCCTTTCGCCATTTCCGACGCCACAAGCCTCACCGAAGCGGGGTACGTCGGGGAAGACGTGGAGAATATTCTTCTCCGTCTCATCCAGGCAGCGGACTACGATATTGAAAAAGCGGAACGGGGCATCATCTACATCGATGAAATCGACAAGATCGCCCGCAAATCGGACAATCCGTCCATCACCCGGGACGTTTCCGGCGAAGGGGTGCAGCAGGCGCTCCTGAAGATCCTCGAAGGGACCGTCGCCAGCGTTCCTCCCCAGGGCGGACGGAAACACCCGAACCAGGAAATGATCCAGATCGATACGTCCAATATCCTCTTCATCTGCGGCGGCGCTTTTGACGGCATTGACCGCGTTATTGAGCGGCGCATGACGAAGAGCACCATCGGCTTCGGCGCGGATATCCACCGCAAGGAAGAACGGCGCATGGGAGAAATTCTCCAGAAAGTGCAGCCCGAAGATCTTCTGAAATTCGGGCTCATCCCGGAATTCATCGGTCGCCTTCCTGTAGTGGTGAGCCTCCATCCTCTCGATGAAGACGCGCTTGTGGAAATTCTCACCGAACCGAAGAACGCCCTTGTGAAGCAGTACCAGAAGCTCCTTGCCATGGATCATGTGGATTTGGAATTTGACAAGGCGGCGATCCGGGACATTGCCCGTCAGGCCATCGCCAGAAATACCGGCGCCCGCGGCCTCCGGGCGATCATCGAAAAAATCATGCAGCACGTCATGTATGAAGTGCCGGGCATGAAGAATGTGGTGAAATGCCGCGTCACCGAAGACGTGGTGCTCCATCACAAGGAACCGATCCTCGAATACGGGGAAAGAAAAGAAGAGGCGGAACCAAAAGAAGAGCCCGCGAAAAAAGCGGGTCCCTCCGCGCTGGCCCCGGTGAAATAAAGAGTGACGGAAAGGAAATCCCCGGCGCTTGGCGGGAACCTTTCCATGGGAGAAGAGAGCTGTCCCTGAGACAGCTCTTTTTCTTTGCTTTGAAAATTGAAAATTTCCAATATACTTACCGCTGTGTTACAATACAGGAAACGATAGAGCTGTGCCATTCTATTGGGCGGCGCTTCGTTTTTCATTATGGAGACGGCCCCGGGACATTCGCCGGCAGGTCCTGTCTTCTCATAACGGAGGAATCATATGAACGAAACCAATCATACAGAGCCCCTGATCCTGCCCCTTGTGGCGCTTAGAGATATAGTGATTTACCCGCACATGACAGCCAATCTTGACATTGGCCGGAAAGAATCCGCCGCGGCGGTGCGCCGTTCCGCGGAAATGGACCGGTACCTGGTCATGGCCATGCAGAAAGACCCCATGGTGGAAGTGCCCGCGCCGGACGATTTGTATGAAACAGGCACCGTAGTCAAAGTGAAGCAGATGCTCCAGCTTCCCGGAGGGATTCTCCGGATTCTCGCGGAAGGGGTATCCCGGGTGCGCCTTTCCCAGATTGAGCGGAAGAAAGGATACCTCACCGCCCAGGTGGAAGACCTGAGCGACATCGCAGGGGATCCGGTGGAAATGGAAGCGTACCGCCGGGTAATTATCGACAATTTCTTCCGCTGGATGCATGACTCCCGGCAGAGCCTGCCTGATGAGATCATGGCCCAGCTGAAGACCACCACCGATCCGGGACAGGCCGCCGATTTCGTCACGTCCCAGCTCATGGTGGCGCCGTCGGAAAAGCAGAAAGTGCTGGAACTGACTGACGTGGCGGCGCGGCTCCGCCAGGTGAAGATCCTCGTGGATACGGAAGTGCAGATCGGCGCCCTCGAGTCGAAGCTCAATTCCGACGTGCGGACCCGCATGGAGAAGGAGCAGCATGATTACTACCTGCGCCAGAAAATCAAAACCATCCATGACCAGTTGGGCGACCGGGTCACCACAGAAGAGGAAGCGGAAGAATACAAGGAAAAGCTGAAAAAATCCGCCATTCCCGCGGAGATTCGCGAGAAAGTCGAAAAGGAAATTTCCCGTCTTGAAACCATGCCTCCCATGATGGCCGAATCGGCGGTCATCCGGAACTACCTGGACTGGATTTTTGACCTCCCCTGGGGGAAGGAAACGAAGGACAATCTGAATCTGCAGAAAGCCCAGAAAATGCTCGATGAAGACCATTACGGCCTCAAGCAGATCAAGGACCGCATTCTCGAATACCTGGCGGTGCGGATCCTCGCGCCCAACGCGAAGGGCAGCATTCTCTGCTTCGCCGGCCCTCCCGGCGTGGGGAAGACCAGCCTGGCCAAATCCATCGCCCGGGCGATGAACCGGAAATTCGCCCGCATCGCTCTCGGCGGCATTCACGATGAAGCGGAGATCCGCGGCCACCGCCGCACCTATATCGGCGCCATGCCGGGACGCTTCATTGAGGCGATGGCCTCCGCCAAGTCCATGAACCCGGTGATTCTCCTCGACGAGATCGACAAAGTGGGTTCCGATTTCCGGGGCGATCCCGCTTCCGCCCTTCTGGAAGCGCTCGATCCGGAGCAGAATAAAACATTCACAGACAATTACATGGACATGCCTTTCGACTTGTCCCATGTCTTCTTCATCGCCACCGCCAACAATGTATCCACCATTCCGGCGGCGCTCCTGGACCGGATGGAGCTGATCACCCTTTCCGGCTATACGGAAGAAGAAAAGATGGAAATCGCCAAGCGCTATCTCGTGCCGCGCCAGCGGGAACGGAACGGCCTCACCGGGGAAGATATCCGCTTCCCGGCGCCGCTCATCCGGACACTGATCCGGAGCTATACGAGAGAAGCGGGGGTGCGCGAACTGGAGCGGACCATTGCGTCCCTCTGCCGCAAGGTAGGGAAGAAGATTGTCATGAATGACGACAAGATGCCCCCGCTGACAGCGAAAAACGTGGAAAAGTACCTGGGACCGGTGAAATTCCTGCCCCTTTCCGAGATGCATCCTTCCGCGGTGGGCCGGGTGAACGGCCTCGCCTGGACCGTAGCCGGCGGGGAAGTGCTCGATACGGAAGCGGTGGTGCTCAAGGGCCACGGAAAGCTCATCCTCACCGGCCAGCTCGGAGACGTGATGAAAGAATCGGCGGAAGCGGCGTATACCTATATCCGGAGCCGTGCGGAGAAGCTCGGCCTTCCTGATGATTTCTATGAAAAGCAGGACATCCATATCCATCTGCCGGAAGGAGCGATCCCGAAAGACGGCCCCTCCGCGGGGATTACCATGGCCACCGCGATGGCCTCTGCCTTCACCGGCAGAAAAGTGCGGAGCGACACCGCCATGACCGGAGAAATCACCTTGAACGGCGATGTCCTCCCCATTGGCGGACTCAAGGAAAAAGTCCTCGCCGCCGCCCAGATGGGGATCAAACAGGTGCTGCTGCCGGAGCAGAATAAGAAAGATCTGGAAGACATTCCCCAGTCCGTACGGGATGGGCTCAAACTCATCTGTGTGAAGAACATGGACCAGGTGCTGGACCATGCGTTGGTGAAAGAAAATGGCTGAAATTAAAGAAATCAAGAAATTCCACATTTTTTCCGCCGCCTTCCTCCGTTCCGCGGTGAGCCGCAGCCAGTACGCGGAAGACGAGAAGCCGGAAGTGGCCTTCATCGGCCGCTCCAATGTGGGGAAATCCTCTCTCATCAATTCCCTCTGCGGGCAGCGGCGCCTCGCTCTCGTGAGCCGGGAGCCGGGGAAGACGAGAACCATCAATTACTTTTCCATCCAGTCCCGCCGGATGGGGACAGAAGGAGAAGAGCGCCAGGACTGGTACCTGGTAGACCTTCCCGGATATGGCTTCGCCAAGACGGCGCAGCAGCACAAGGACGCCTGGTCTGATTTCATCGCGGAATATGTGGAGCGCTCCCACAACCTGCGTCTCCTCTGCCTCCTGGTGGATCTGCGCCACCCGGGCCTTCCTATCGATAAAAAGGCTTATGAATGGATTTCCTCGCTCCACATGCCCCTGCAGGTGGTGGGTACCAAGGCGGACAAACTGGGGAGCAGCGAGAAATCGAAAAATCTGCGGGAACTGAAGAAACTGTTTCCTGCCGCGGCGGATCCCATCGCTTACTCCTCTCTGGACAATAAGGGAAGAGACGATCTCCTCCATGTGATTGAGCAGGTCATCTGCAGGTGATACATATGAAAAAACTGGCTTTATCTGTACTTCTCTTTTTCGGCGCCCTCTGCGCTTCCGCCGCGGCTCAGGCCTACAATGTGCAGGCGCCCAATTCCTGGGACAGCGCCGGCAAGGGCAGCTGGGAATACAAAGCGGTGTACCGCATGGTGGAAGAAGGACGGTCCCCTTCGTACAAGACGGGCTATTTCCAGTACGGCGACACCCTTACCAGGTATGAATTGGGAAAGGTCATCGTGGACCTGCTGGAGAACGGCCGGGGCCTCACCGATGAGGAAAATGCGGAATTGGACCGGATGAAAAAGTCTTACCGCCGGGAACTGGACGCGCTCGGATGGGAAGAGCCGAAGGATGAAAGGACACCCATTCTTGAAATCAGCGGGGATCTGCGCCTGCGCCACACCAGCGGCGGTGACGGCGGGAATGATGCCCGGGCGAGAATGGGATTCACCTACCACGTAGACGGAAATACCTCCGTCCACGGCGGGGGAGAAGTGAAGAGCGGAGACTGATTTCTGTCCTATGACCAATAAAAAAGCATCACAGCGGATGAACTGTGATGCTTTTTCATTGGGAATTTTCCCGGCAAATCAGATTAGAATGTAGGAATGATGGCGCCCTTGTATTTTTCCTTCAGGAAATCCTTCACTTCCTGGCTCTGGAGAGCCTTCACGAGCTTCTGGATTTCCGGGCGGTTTTCATCGCCTTTGCGGACAGCGACGATATTGGCGTAAGGAGAATCCTTCGCTTCCGTGAAGAGCGCCTTCGCCGGATCGAGCTTGGCTTCGAGAGCGAAGTTCATGTTGATCACGGAAATATCAGCGTCATCGAGGGAACGGGGAAGCTGGGGCGCTTCCAATTCGGAGAACTGGAGGTTCTTCTTATTTTCCACAATATCCTGCGGGGTCGCGGTGATCGGCGCGCCGTCACGGAGTTTAATGAGTCCTGCCGACTGGAGCACGAGAAGCGCCCGGCCGCCGTTGGTGGGATCATTGGGGATCGCCACATGGGCGCCGT
>CAUBUJ010000058.1 GCA_958439155.1 uncultured Veillonellaceae bacterium | reverse complement strand
GCGCCGTGCCGGCAGGGATTTTTTCTCAGTTTTCGAAGGTGTCATTCACTTTTACCTGGTACCCATTGATAAAATCAGCGGCGTCCATCTGCTTGTGGTTCTCCGGCTGGAGCCGGGAAAGGCCGAGCGTTCCTTTGCCGCAGGCGATCCAGAGGATTCCATCCTTGAGAGAAACAATGGTACCGGGCGCCGTTCCTTCCGGCGCATCTTTCCCAAGGAGGGTTTTGTGAATCTTTACCCGCTTTCCCCGGAAGAAGGTATACGTTCCAGGATTGGGATACATGCCCCGGGCAAGGGCGTGGAGCGTTTCTGCAGGCTTCTTCCAATCGATCCGGCCCATATCTTTCGTGAGCTTTTCCGCGTAGGTCGCGCGGCTTCCGTCCTGGGGCACCGCTTTGGCCAACGCCCCGGAAAGATCGGGGAGAATCTTCAGCAGCTCTTCCGCGCCGATGGCAGACAGTTCATCCAGGAGCTCCCCTGCTGTGACCGACTGGGAAATGGGGACTTTTTTGACCGCGATCATGTCCCCTGTGTCCATGCCGGCATCCAGCTTCATCAAGGTAACGCCGGTTACTTTTTTCTCGTCAATAATGGCGCGCTGCACCGGCGCGGCGCCGCGGTATTCCGGCAGGAGCGACGCGTGGATATTGACCGCGCCGTAGGTGGGAATGTCCAGCACCGCCTGGGGCAGTATCCGCCCATAGGCGATAACCACAATGAGATCAGGCCGGAGCGAGCGGATCTGGTCCAGTGATTCTTCTGTCTTAAACGTGAGCGGCTGGAAAACGGGGATATTCTGTTTCAGCGCATACGATTTCACCGGCGAAAAGGAAATCTTCCCGCCTCGCCGGTTCACTTTATCGGGCTGCGTGTAGACCGCTTCCGGCTTATATCCATGTTCGCAGAGTGCCTGAAGCGGCGCCACCGCGAAGGAAGGGGTCCCCATAAAGAGGATGCGGAGGGGACTTTTATTCGTCATCAGCTTTCATTCCTTTGTGCAGAGAAATCGCTTTTTCAATAAAGAGGATGCCGTTCAGATGATCTGTTTCATGCTGGACGCACCGCGCGAGAAGGCCTTCCGCCTTTTTCTGCTTTTTCTTGCCGTGACGGTCCTGGTACTTCACCAGTACATGGCTGTACCGTTCCACCTCGCCGTAGAGATCCGGCACAGAGAGACATCCTTCCACATCGATATTCTTCTCTTCCCCAATGGGCGTCCATACAGGATTGATATATTCTTCATAGCCGGACTCCCCGTCATCGGCGACAAAAATCCGCTTTGACACCGCCACCTGCGGCGCCGCGAGACCTACGCCGTTTGCTTCATAGAGTGTTTTTTTCATATTTTCCAGCAAAAATTTCAGATCTTTGTCAAAAGACGTCACCGGCTGGGCGACCTGCTTCAAAATGGGATTGCCTGCTTTAATAATATTCATAGGAAACCTTCTTTCTATAGAAACCCCTTTCAGGTTCATGATTCATACTCTATATTGTAGCATAAAACGGGAGGGGTATTGCACCCTGAAATGCAGGGGAACAGGAACCGCCGTCCTTTTCCCGCCCCTACGACAAAGGATCCACATCGATAAGAATGCCGTTCTCCTGGAAGAGCTTTTCCTGTCTCATGGCAATTTTCAGAGAGGTTAGGGACATTCCTTTGATGGTGATCGACACATAGTAGGTGTTCCGCACTTTTTTCACCGGCTCATCATAGGGAGGGGTGGCGCTCACCTTGTCAGGCAGCGCCGGCAGTACCTTCATAAGCCACTGATGGATTCGTCTGGCCTGGGCCATCGCCTGGTCATAGGACTTATGGAAGCAGGTGATCTTCATGAGGCGCACAAATGGCGGATAGGACAGGGCTCTGCGGTAGCGGATCTCCTGCTGGTAGAAAGCTTTATAATCCTGCCGCACCGCGGCGCGCACAGCGTAATGCTCCGGTGTATACGTCTGGAGCACTACCCGGCCCTGCCGCGTCCCCCGTCCGGCCCGTCCGGCGCACTGGGTGATGAGAATGTACGCCTGCTCCGACGCGAGATAGGTGGGCATATTGAGAATACTGTCTGCATCAAGGATCCCCACCATCTGGACGCCGGGAATATCATGGCCTTTCGTCACCATCTGTGTCCCCAGAAGGACGGAGAATTTCCCTTCCCGGAATTCCTGGAGAATCTCCCGGCTGGAATGTTTCCGGGAGGTGCTGTCCAGATCAAGACGGCGGCAGGAAATGCCTGGGAGAAGCTCTTTCAGCTGTTCCTCCACTTTTTCCGTGCCCCGCCCGGTGTAGGAAATATGGGAACCGCCGCACCGGGGGCAGACCTTCGGCAGGGGAAAGACACATTCGCAGTAATGGCATTTCAGGCAGTGCCTGTCCCTGTGATACACCAGGGACACGTCGCAGTTGGGACATTTGAAGGCGTAGCCGCAGTCGGCGCATAAAAGGCTCGTCGAGTAGCCCCGCCGGTTCAGGAAAAGAATGGCTTTGTCCCCTGCTTCTACGGTGCGCGCGATCTGGCTTACCATTTCCCGGGAATAGAGCGTCTGGTTTCCCGCGGCGATTTCTTCTTTCATATCGACCACAGACACCTTGGGAAGGGGTGTTTCATGGACGCGCCGTGTCATTTCAACAAGACCGATCCGACCTGCTTCCGCCGCCGCATAGGTGCTGATCGCCGGCGTCGCCGCGCCGAGCACAATGGGACATCCTGCGATATCTGCCAGTTTTTTCGCCGCGTCCCGCCCATTGTAATAAGGAGTCTCGTCCTGCTTGTACGACGAGTCATATTCCTCATCGACGATAATGAGCCGCAGATTCTGGTACGGCAGAAAAAGAGCGGACCGGGAACCGATCACAATATGGCTCTCCCCCTGCTGGACGCGCATGCGGTTGTTGTACCGTTCTCCTTTGCTGAGCTGGCTGTGGATAAAGACCACGTCCTCTCCGAAACGGGCGCTGAAATAATCCGACATCTGCGCGGTGAGGGCGATTTCCGGCACAAGCACGAGGACGCTCCCCCCGCTTTGCAGGGCATGCTCGGCGCTCCGCAGGTACACTTCCGTTTTGCCGCTGCCGGTGACGCCCATGAGGAGCAGCCCTTCGCAGCGCTGCCGGTCTATCGCTTCCGTAATCCGGGAAAGCGCCTTCTGCTGTTCTTCGGTGAGGGTCCGTTCTTTCCAGTCTTCCCCGCCGGCGGTGAGGGAAAACGTGTCCTTCGGACGATAGAAGAAATGGCCCCGTCCCTTCCGGCAGAGCCCCTGCATGACCGCCTGGGAAAACCCTTTTTCTATGAGACGGCGCACCGGCTGGGGGCCTTCTGACGCAAGGAGCGCCTGGAGCGCTTTTTGTTTATCCCCGCGGAGATCTCCCTGTCCTTCCGACAGAGCGAGCCATTTCTCAATGGGCCGCTTGTGCACCGCTTCCAGTTCTTCTTCCCTCTGGAGATACCCCGCTGACACATAGGAAGGAATCTGATCTGCCCCAAGCACATCCGCCGCTTCCTCTTCGGTGAGCCTCGTAATAGACTCATCCAGCACACCTCGTATGGCGTGATCTGCCGGAATGGTTTCCCACCGGACCTGGTATGACACAAGCGTGCGGATTCCTTTCTTGTCAATCAGAAACAGCCGGAGCGCTTCAATGGCGGTGCACATATAGTATCGGGAGATCCAGAACCCGAGAGCGAGCATATCCGCGGTAAACCAGGGATAGTCCTCAAGCGGCGCGAGAATATCCTTCACCTGGTAGCCCCGGCTGCGTTCGTCTTCCTCCCGCAGGGACAGGATGATCCCTTCTACGGTACGTCCTGCAAAAGGCACTGCGCAGCGCCATCCCACTCCCATATGGCCCAGTTTCTCCGGCAGACGGTAGGAAAAAGTCCGGTCCAGATGCTTGGACGGCCGGTTGATCAGGACCTGTGCCACTCTTTCCATGACGTGCCTCCTTCCGTCCTGTTTCAAAAATTTCCTCCCTTTCCGCAGGGAGCTTGCTATGCCTATTCATTGTACCACATGGCAGCGCAGAACATGGGACCGTCCCAAAGAAAAAACATCCTGCAAAGCGGGAATGTCCGTGCTTTGCGGGATGTCTGCCTTCTGACCCTTCTTTCGGAAAGGAAGAACTCTCTATTAGAGACCGGCCTGTTTTCTGAGGCTTTCTGCCTTGTCTGTATGTTCCCAGGGCAGGTCAATATCGGTGCGTCCAAAATGACCGTATGCTGCAGTCTGCTTGTAAATCGGACGGCGCAGATCGAGCATGTCAATGATGCCTGCAGGACGGAGTTCGAAATTCTTCCGGATGAGTTCCACGATCTTGTCATCGGGGATTTTCCCTGTGCCGAAAGTTTCTACCAGAATGGACACAGGACGGGCTACGCCGATGGCGTAAGCGAGCTGGATTTCGCATTTGTCAGCGATGCCTGCGGCGACCAGGTTTTTTGCCACGTACCGAGCGGCATACGCTGCCGACCGGTCCACCTTGGTCGGATCCTTGCCGGAGAAGGCGCCGCCGCCGTGACGGGCCATGCCGCCATAGGTATCGACGATGATCTTGCGTCCGGTAAGCCCCGCGTCGCCCTGAGGTCCGCCGATAACGAAGCGGCCCGTGGGATTGATGAAATACTTCGTCTTGTCATCGAGGTATTCTGCAGGAATCACTGCTTTGATCACATGGTCAATGATATCTTTTTCAATCTGGCTGTGGGTCACTTCCGGATCATGCTGGGAGGAAACCACCACCGCGTCTACCCGGACAGGCTTATCATCATCATATTCCACAGTGACCTGGGTTTTTCCATCCGGACGGAGATAGGACAGTTCCCCGGTCTTTCTCACTTCTGCCAGCTTCCGCGCCAGACGGTGCGCCATGGCGATCGGGAACGGCAGGTATTCCGGCGTCTCATTGGTGGCATAGCCGAACATCATGCCCTGGTCGCCGGCGCCGATATCATAGGCGTCTGCTTCCTTGTTCTTCGCTTCGAGGGAATGATCTACACCCATGGCGATATCGGGAGACTGTTCATCAATGGAGACAAGAACGCCGCAGGTTTCCCCGTCGAACCCGTACTTGGCGCGGGTATAGCCGATATCTTTGATGGTCTGGCGCACCACCTTCGGGATATCCACATAGCAGGATGTGGAAATTTCCCCGAATACATGGACCTGGCCGGTGGTCACAATGGTCTCGCAGGCCACGCGCCCGGCCGGATCCTTGGCCAGGATCGCGTCAAGAATGCCGTCGGAAATCTGGTCGCAGATTTTATCCGGATGTCCTTCCGTGACAGATTCAGATGTAAAGAACGCTTTTTTCATGACTTTCCTCCTCATAAGGCAATCAAGTACTTTGTATTCCCTATATAAATGATTGTACACATAAAAAAATCTCCCGCGCTGAGGGAGACAAGCCCTCATCTCTCAGTTTTCGCTGCTGGAATTAGCACCGTTTCTATTGAATGGTTGCTGCAGCATCGACGGGCCAGTCCCTCCGCTGCTCTTGATGAGTTATGTATGTCATTGTAAATGATTTTTACAGAAAAAGCAAGAAAGGCAAAAAGAAAAGGCCTGCCCCAGGAGGCAGAGCCTTCGTCATCTTATTTCAATCTTGCTGCAATTTTTTCCACAATGACCCGGCCCAGTTCTTCCTTCGTCATAATCGGGAACTGTTCCATGGTGTGGTCCTTATAGAGAATGGACGCGATGTTGGTGGGCACATTGAAGCCCGCCCCGGGAGCACTCACGTCATTGGCTACGAGCATGTCCAGATTTTTCCGGGCCAGCTTTTCCTTGCCGTGCTCGATGACATCATTGGTTTCCGCGGCAAATCCCACGAGGAACTGGTTCTTTTTCTTCTGTCCCAGCCCGTAGAGAATGTCCGGATTGAGCTCCAGGTCAATCTGGAGGGAATTATGCGCTTCCTTCTTGATCTTCTGGGTGGCCTCGACTTTCGGGCGGTAATCAGAGACAGCCGCCGCCATAATAGCAATGTCCGCGCTGTCATAGAGACCGTTCATGGCCGCATCCAGTTCCCGCGCGTCGTGAACATAGCGCACATCCACCCCTGCCGGCGCGGGCAGGTCGGTGGTGCAGCTCACGAGCACCACGTCGGCATCTTCCATGGCTGCCGCCCTTGCGATGGCATAACCCATTTTGCCGCTGGACCGGTTGCCGATGTACCGGACCGGATCAATATTTTCTTTCGTGCCGCCGGCGCTGACGATGACCTTTTTCCCCTTCAGAAGATGACGGCCGAAAAGAATTTTCTCCGCTTCTTCCACGATGGATTCCCACTTGGGGAAACGGCCTTTGCCGGAGGTATTGCACGCGAGATGCCCCGATTCCGGTTCCATCACTGTATAGCCTGCGCGGCGGAGCTTGGCCATATTTTCCTGGACGAAAGGATTTTCATACATATTCGTATTCATCGCAGGCACCACCAGAACTGGCGCTTTCGTCGCCATCACTGTGGTGCTCAGCATGTCATCAGCAATGCCGCCGGCGATTTTCCCGATGATATTCGCCGTAGCAGGGGCGATCACGAAAAGATCGGCCAGATTGGCCAGCGCGATATGCTGCACGTCCCAGTGGGAAATATTGGCAAACATATCCACTGTCACATCATGCCCGGAAAGCTCACCGAACGTAATAGGAGAAATCAGTTTCGCCGCGTGTTCCGTCATAATGACATGCACGTCAGCGCCCTTCTGGCGGAGCTGGCTCACCAGTTCTGCCGCTTTGTACGCCGCGATGCCCCCGGTAACGCCCACCACAATGTGCTTGTTTTCAAACATATTACTGTCCTTCGGCTGTTCTTTCACTGCGCTTGTAGGTAATTTTCTTCTTGTAAATCTCTTCGAGGGCGATGCTCACCGGTTTTTTCCCTTCTTCATCGGGAAGAAGCGGTTCCATGCCGTCAGTGAGTTCTCTCGCGCGAAGCGCCGCGAGGGTTACAAGGGTATACTTGGTATCGACATCCTTGACGAGACTGTCGATCGAGGGATAACACATCATTTGGAAGAGACCTCCTTATGGATATACTGTTTGAAAATAGTCTGGATCTGACCTTCATTGCGGGAAAGCTTGCACTTTTCCGCCTCAATAATAGAGCAGGTCTTGTGAATCGCGTCTTCAAGCACGTCATTGACCACAATGTAGTCATACTGGTGGGCCAGGGCGAGCTCGCTTGTAATCTGTGCGAGGCGGCTTTGAATCACTTCTTCCGAATCGGTGCCCCGCGCGTGGATCCGTTTCGACAAAATCTCAAGCGACGGCGGCACAATATAAACGAAAACGCCCTTGGGATAGCGTTTCTTCACCTGCATGGCGCCCTGGATATCAATTTCAAGGAGCACGGAACGGCCCTGCTTGATTTTATCGAGAACATACTTTTTCGGCGTGCCGTAGTAATGGTCATACACACGGGCATATTCAAGGAATTCATCCTGCTTGACCAGTTCCTCAAACTGGCTGTCGCTGCGGAAGAAATAGCTGATCCCTTCCTGCTCCCCTTTCCGCGGCTCACGGGTCGTCATGGATATGGAATAGTCCAGATCAGGATAGATCTCCCGGATCGCGCTGCAAATGGTACCCTTTCCTGCCCCTGACGGCCCGGAGACCACCAGGAGTATGCCTTCATCCTGTAATTTTTCTGTCATGCTTCACCGCCTGTTTTTTCTGTCTGCACCGCTGCCCGGTCTATGAGCCGGTTGGAAATGGTTTCCGGCTGCACCGCCGACAGAATAATCTGCCCGCTGTCCATAACCAGAACAGACCGGGTTTTTCTTCCATAGGTCGCATCGATCAGGTCGCCCCGGTCGCGGGATTCCTGGATCATCCGCTTCACCGGCGCCGATTCCGGACTGATAATGGCCATGACCCGTCCTGCTGCCGCCATGTTTCCAAATCCGATGTTAATCAGTGAAAACCCCATACGTCTCCTCATTTCTCAGGATAATGATCAACTGCATCAAGTCATTCTGTTTTGAACATTATACAGCATGTGCCTGTCAATTACCAGTAATCCCGGCGGGCAGCGCGTTTTCCCAAAGGCAGGAAATCGAACATGCATTCTTTTGCAGGGAATTTCCAGCAAAAGAACAGGCGTTTCTTATTCGGCTGCTGATTCCAGGATTATTCCAGATTCTGCACCTGTTCCCGGACCTTCTCCAGTTCTGTTTTCACGGCGATGACCGTGTCCACTACGGAGAGATCCCCCGCTTTGGACGCCATCGTATTGACCTCCCGGTTGATCTCCTGGAGGAGAAAATCGAGCTTTCTCCCTACAGGACCTGCTGCCGCGAGGGTCTGCCCCAGCTGGGACAAATGGCTCTCGAAACGGACCAGTTCTTCCGTATAGTCTGATTTTTCCGAGAAAATCGCCACTTCTTCCATAATGCGCCCTTCTTCCGGGGTAAATCCTGTTCCCTCGGTGAGCGTTTTGATCCGCTCCCGGAGACGCGTTTCATAGTCATGGGTGACCTTGTCCTGGTTTTCCTTCAAAAAGGCAAGCTTCTCCCTGAGGAAATGAATCCGCTCGGTGAGATCCGCTGTGAGGGCGCTTCCTTCACGGCGGCGCATTTCCGCGAGTCCTGCCAGCGCCTGGCGCGCCGCTTCCTCTGTGAGTTCCAGTACGGCCTCTTCCGACACGGGATCCTTTGTCACTTCGATCCATTTGCCGGGAAGAGCGAGCAAGTCCGACATGGCGAGCTTTCCCTTTTTCACGCCCGCCAGGAGCTGCGCTTCCTTCAGCACCGCCGCCTGCGCTTCCAGCATATCCTGATTGAGAGACGCATGGACGCCGTTTTCCCCGGCAGGAACAAAATTAATGGAAATATACGCTTTCCCCCGGGCAATGCTGTCCTTCACGAGACGGCGCATCAGATCTTCTGCCGCCGCGCCGGCGTCACACTTGAAATTCAGTTCCAAAAAACGGCTGTTCACCGTCTTGATTTCCACTGTCACAGTTCCCGCCTGGGAAGAAGCGCTTCCCCGGCCGAACCCTGTCATGCTTTCTGCCATTTCATTCTCCTTTGAGGGAATACTCCCCTTCAAAGACCTTCACTGCCGGACCGGACATGAAAACATGATCCTTTTCCGTTCCTGCCCAGGACACATGCAGTGTCCCTCCGTCAAGAACGAGGTCCGCTTCCTTTTCCACCAGACCGTTCAGCACGGCCGCCGTAAGTGTCGCGCAGGAGCCGGTGCCGCAGGCCAGGGTAATCGCCGCGCCCCGTTCCCATACGCGCATCCGGAGAGTCTTCCCATCGATTTTCTGCACAAATTCCACATTGGTCTTCTTCGGGAAATGGGGATCCGCCTCGAGCACCGGCCCCCACTTGGGCAGATCCACCGCGGCGATATCCGGCACGAAAATGACGCAGTGCGGATTGCCCATGGAAACGCAGGTCACCTGGAACGACCGGCCCAGCGCCGGCACGGAGAGCGTCTCATTCACGACCCGTCCCTTTCCAAAACCGGCCGTGGGGATCTCTTCCGCCGCCAGATGAGGCACATTCATGTCCACCCGCACATCGCCGCTTGCCAGAATCTCCGGGTAGAGAATCCCTGCCCCGGTTTCCACCGAGAATGCAGATCCCTTCACCACGCCGAGCTCCCGCGCCCATTTGGAAAAGCACCGGATCCCGTTGCCGCACATTTCCGCCTCACTCCCGTCGGTATTGAAAATGCGCATTTTCACATCCGCCTTTTCCGAAGGAAGCACAAAAATAATACCGTCAGCGCCGATGCCGAAATGCCGGTCGCAGATGGCGCTGCACTCTGCCAGCACCGGTTCCACCGCCGTCTCGAAGCCGTTGACGAAAACAAAATCATTGCCGCATCCCTGCCATTTGG
>CAUBUJ010000057.1 GCA_958439155.1 uncultured Veillonellaceae bacterium | reverse complement strand
AGGGACGGTCCCGGATAGGCTTCCGCTTCCGCGATAGCCTTGAGGGCCTGGTTCATATCAGCGCCGATGGCGATCTGTGCGACGTAGATGTAGCCGTAGGAAACAGCAATCATGCCGAGATCTTTCTTCTTGGTCTTCTTGCCGGAGGCAGCGAATTTGGCAATCGCCGCAGCCGGTGTGGACTTGGAGGACTGTCCGCCTGTATTGGAGTAGACTTCCGTATCGAGAACGAGGACATTTACATCTTCGCCGGAAGCGAGAACCTGGTCGAGACCGCCGAAGCCGATATCATAGGCCCAGCCGTCGCCGCCGAAGATCCACTGGCTTCTCTTGATGAAGTGATCCTTCAGATCAAGCAGTTCCTTGTATTCCGGATGCTCCGCCACTTCTGCGCGGAGCGCTGCTTCAAACTGGCGGGCTCTTTCCCGGGTGCCTTCACCGACATCCTTCTTGTCGAGCCATGCCTGCATAGCCGCTTTGGTTTCTGCGTCAGCGGCCGGGAGGAGGGCTTCTACCTTTTCTGCCAGACGGCTGCGGAGCTTGTTTTCGCCAAGGTGCATGCCCAAGCCGTATTCCGCGTTGTCTTCAAAGAGGGAGTTTGCCCAGGCCGGGCCGAAGCCTTCCTGGTTGGTGGTGTACGGCATGGACGGGGAGCTTGCACCGTAAATGGAGGAGCATCCCGTAGCGTTGGCGATGTTCATGCGGTCGCCGAAGAGCTGGGTCACCAGATGTACATACGGGGTTTCGCCGCAGCCTGCGCAGGCGCCGGAGAATTCGAAATAGGTCGGTTCCAGCATAGCGCCGCGGATGGTCTTCTTGTTGAGCGGATTTTCCTTGTGAGGCAGGCTCATGGCATAGTCCCAGAGTTTCTGCTTCGGAAGCTGTGTTTCGATGGGCTTCATTACGAGAGCCTTCTTCCGTGCCGGGCAGGCGTTGACGCAGATGCCGCAGCCGTAGCAGTCTTCCGGATCAATGACAATGCGGAATTTCAGGCCCTTCTTCGGTCCCTGGAAGTCACGGACGATGAATCCTTCCGGTGCTTTTTCCACTTCTTCTTCCGTAGCGAGAATCGGACGGATCGTGGCGTGCGGACAGGAAGCGGCGCACTGGTTGCATTCAATGCAGTTTTCCGGAATCCATTCCGGTACTTCAATTGCCGCGGTGGGCCGTTCATACTTGGACGTGCCTGCCGGGAAGGTGCCGTCTTCCATGCCTTTGAAGGTGGAAACCGGGAGATCGTCCCCTTCCTGGCGGTTCATCACGTCGCATACGTCAGAAATGAAAGCCGGGCGGGGAGTGAGTTCTCTTTCGCCGCCGGTGGTGGCATGGGCCCAGGCTTCCGGTACCGGTACTTCTACCGGAGCGGTAATGCCTGCGTCGACAGCGGCGTTGTTCATGTCTACCACATCCTGGCCTTTTCTGCCGTAAGAATGCTCATTTGCTTCCTTCAGGTACTTCACCGCATCCGCTACGGGGATGATTTTGGTGAGAGCGAAGAAGGCAGACTGCATGATCATATTGATGCGGCTTCCGAGGCCGATCTTTTCCGCAATTTTGAAAGCGTCCATAATGTAGAATTTCGCATGAAGCTTGGCGAGCTTTCTCTTCATCATGGCAGGGAGCATAGCGTCCAGCTCTTCCGGCTTCCAGGTACAGTTCAGCAGGAAAATACCGCCGTCTTTGAAGCCCCGGAGCAGGTCATACTTGTATACGTAGGACGGGCGGTGGCAGGCGATATAGTCAGCGTTCTTAATGAGGTACGGACGGCGGATCGGATCCGGACCGAAGCGCAGATGGGAAATGGTGACGCCGCCGGATTTCTTGGAGTCATACGCAAAGTAGCCCTGGGCGTACATATCGGTGTGGTCGCCGATGATCTTGATGGCGTTCTTGTTGGCGCCGACCGTGCCGTCAGAACCGAAGCCCCAGAATTTGCACGATACAGTGCGGTCTTTTCCTGTGGGCACATCCACCGGTGCGAGAGACAGATTCGTCACGTCATCCTTAATGCCGAGGGTAAAGTTGTGGGTCGGACGTTCTTCTTTCAAATGTTCATAAACGGCCATCACATCTTCCGGCACCACGTCCTTGGAGCCCAGGCCATAGCGGCCTCCGCAGACGCGGATATCCAGGCCGGATGCGGCGATAGCACTCTGTACATCCAGGTAGAGCGGTTCGCCGAGCGCGCCCGGTTCGCGGGTGCGGTCGAGGACAGCCACTTTCTTGACCGTCTTCGGAAGAGCGGCGATGAAGTCCTTCACAGAGAACGGACGGTAGAGGTGAACTGTGACAATGCCCACTTTTTCGCCGCTCGCATTGAGCGCGTCAGTTACATCTTTGGCAATGTCTGTGACGGAGCCGATGGCGATGATGACGCGGTCCGCGTCTTTCGCACCGTAATAATCAAAGAGATGGTACTGCCGTCCGGTGATCTTGGCGATCTGATCCATGTAGCCCTGTACGATTTCAGGAAGGGCATCGTAGAACGGATTGGCCGCTTCGCAGTGCTGGAAGTACACATCCGGATTTTCCGCGGTGCCGCGGATGACAGGATGATTCGGGGAGAGCGCATGCGCCCGGAATTCCGCCAGCGCTTTCTGATCAATGAGAGGCGCCAGGTCCTTGTAATCGATGACATGGATCTTCTGGATTTCATGGCTTGTGCGGAATCCGTCGAAGAAATTGATGAACGGAACCCGGCCTTTGATGGCAGCCAGATGCGCTACCGCAGAGAGATCCATCACTTCCTGCACATTGGCTTCCGACAGCATGGCGCAGCCGGTCGCTCTGGCAGACATAACATCCTGGTGATCGCCGAAAATAGAGAGCGCATGGTTTGCCAGCGCCCGGGCAGCGATATGGAATACACCGGGAAGCAGCTCGCCGGCCACTTTATACATGGTCGGAATCATGAGCAGCATCCCCTGGGAAGCGGTATAAGTAGACGTGAGGGCACCGCTCTGGAGAGAGCCGTGGAACGCGCCGGCTGCGCCGCCTTCTGCCTGCATTTCAACTACATGCACGGTATCGCCGAAAAGATTCTTTTTCCCATGAGCGGCCCATTCATCCACCGATTCAGCCATCGGAGAAGACGGCGTGATCGGATAAATGGCGGCTACTTCGGTGAACGCGTAGGAAATATAGGCAGCAGCTGTATTTCCATCCATTGTTTTCATGTTTTTCACTAAAGAACACCCCTTTATTCTTCAAAAATGTTGCGATTACCGCAGAAATTGGGTACAATGTAACTATGATAAATACGCATAGTTATCCTACATAATTTCATAAAGAAAATACTGTAGAATGGTGCTCTGGTTTCATGCTGTAATCCCTTACATTATAAGTGATTGGATGGGATTTCTCAAGAAAACGGATGCTCTTTGCTGCACGGAAGGCGGCAGAGCGCTTTGGAAGTCAGACGTGCTGTATTATAAGAAAGAGGGGTCATCGATGGACTATAGACATTTGAAATATTTTTTGGAAGTAGCGCAGCAGAAAAGCTTCAGCAAGGCCGCGCGGAATCTTCATATTTCCCAATCCGCCATCAGCCGCATGATCAAGTCGCTGGAAGATGAAATGGGGGTTACTCTTTTCATCCGCAACGCCAAAACAGTGGAACTCACCGCGCCGGGGACGATTTTCCTGAACTACGCGAAGCGCTGCGTCTTCTCTTTTGAGCATTTGAAATCGGATTTTGAAAATGAATTTAACCTGAAGCAGGATACCATAGAGATTGGTCTGCCTCCCATTACAGACGCTCATGTGTTTGCCAAGCTTCTTGGAGAATTTAAAAAGAGCTATCCCCAGATTGAAATCAAATTGTATGAACATGGCTCCAAAATTATTGAATCCTCCGTACAGGAAGGGATCATCGACGTAGGCATTATCTGCACCATTCCTAATAAAGATTTTGAATCGTTCTTCCTGTCCAATGATGAAATGTGCGTGGTTATGCCCCGGGACTGCCCTCTGGCGGAACACAAGACGGTGCCTATGAAGCTCCTCGCCGATTATCCCCTGGTTCTCTACCGGGATGATTTCAATATGCACGACGACATTCTCCAGACCTGCGGAAAAATTGGATTTTCGCCGAAGGTGGTCTTTGAGACAAGCCAGCGGGAGCTCATGATCCAGACTGTTTCTTCCGGACTGGGAGTGGCCATTCTGCCGAGCCGCCTCTGCCCGCACAATTCGGAAGACAGCCCGGTCATCGTGCGCCGTCTCACTGAACCGGACATGACCCATCATCTGTATGCGATCTGGAAAAAAGGCCGCTATCTGTCGAGAGCCGCCCGTCTGTGGATTGAATTCACCAAAGAGCATCTCACCATGCTGAACGCGGAAAAACCGTATGATTTCTGAGCATGAAGGCTTTTTTTCAGAATAAGGAAAACCGGCCTTTTCTTGTGATGATTGCAGTCCTGATTGGCGTGATTTCCTGGCAGGAAAGCCAGATCGCCGATCTGCAGGAACGGATGATGCACATAGAGGCGGCCCGCTACGACGATGCCATTTCCAATCTCCAGTGGCATGCATGGTCTGTGGATGACAGGCTGGAGGAAATGGACAAGGACGTATACCATCTCCAGAAACACAGTACGGATCATGACTGGCGGATCATGGAAATGGAATGGGATGTATATGGTAAATAAAAGAGGCTGCCCGTCATTGCAGGGCAGCTTCTTTCTATTGGGCGTCCGGCGGCGGAGAAAAAGGCTATGATATAATAGAATAAAAATTTGACTGCCCGGCAGGGAAACTAGAACAGGCGGATTGTGGTACAGGAGGAATGACAAATTGGATCAAAAACAGGAAAAAATCAGGCAGTTCGCCTCTTTTGGCGTAGATGAAGGAAATATTTTTCATGAAATTATACGGGCCCGCCATTTGGATGCCGTTCTTTTCCGGGATCCTCACAACCGGGACTACGGGATGACCCAGGAAGAACTGGCAGCAGCTGCGGAGAAACTGACCAGTGAAAAATTCGGGGTCCCGCCGCAGCCCTATGCCTATGTGTACAGTCTGGCCATGTCGGTGGATCCCATGCTCTTTGCAGATGCGGCGCCAGTGACACCGGCGATGGCTGCTGTTGTGGATCACGCCATTGCCGGGGCGCGCCGCGGTGAGGGGGCGGTTCTTTTCGCCGGGGCGGCACAGTTTGTCAAAAAATTGACCGACATTTTTGTCGCCTTGAAAGGACGGCGCATTGATATTGCCGTAGAAGATTTGTCCTGGCAGGAGCCGGTGGCCCTCATTTATGACAGGGGCCGGTCCATGGCGGTGGAAGATCTCTATGACGATACAGAGAAGTATGACTATATTTTCTTTGCGGGAGATGACTCTCCGCGGTCGGCTGAACTCTGGGTCAAGCTCCAGGGAAGGCTCAACGGAGAAGGGAAGCTGGAAGCGCTTCTGCCGGACAGTCTGATGCGGAGTGAAAAGCCTGCTGTGTGCGAGGCAGAGAAAACGATGGCGGAAAGCTGTGCTGTTTCATCCGTGTACCATGTGACAGACGGATTCACAGAGAAGCTTCTGATCACATCCGGAGCAAAAGAGCCGGAAGGATCTATCGTATTTGGAGAGGCTGATTTTGATCATGGCTTCCGTGGATATAGTAAAGCCGTTCTTTCCAGAGCTTCTTTCAGAGAAAATGCTCTATGGGATTACGATGTGTACGCCGCAAACAGCAGTCCCGCTTTGCAGACCATTCTGTCTGCAGGCATTCTCGATCCGGATTTTGCGGTAGGGAACGTTTTTAAAGAAGTGCGTCCCCTCAAAGGAACTCTTGGGACATACCAGGTGGTCCATGCGGCGGCGGTGACGGAATCGGCCGTGCGGGAGGATCTGGTGAAGGAGGAAATCCTCGCTGATGCGGCGACTCTCCGCGGCGGTGATTTACTGATGGCTCTTCACGATGGACGGCTCACACTGTCTGTCGTGCCGGAGTCACTGGAAGGGGCCGCCGCAGGGCCTGACGTAACCGTGCTCCGACCGATCGCGGAATACACGTCAGAGTACCTCAAAGCGTACCTGGACGGGCCCATTGGAAGCCTCTTTCTCGGAGCCATGCAGGCTGGTCGTACCTGTTACGCGGTCCCGTCCCGGATTCTCCGGCTTCCCCTTCGCAGAAGCAGTGAGGCGGTCATCGCGTCTTTGACGGAGAAGGTGCGGAAAACGACAGAAGAACTCGCCCGGGCGGAAGAGAAATGGCGCCAGGTCAAGCGGGAGGCGGCAGGACTCATGATGGGTCATCCCGGCGCAGGAGAATAAGGAGGCACTATGAAAATCGTACTGGCTACGCACAATCAGGGGAAGATCCGGGAATTTACCGAAGCGTTCCATGAGATTGGGTGGGAGGCGGTGCCCATCCGGGATGTGATGGACCTGCCTGACCCGGAGGAAACAGGGACGACTTTTGAAGAGAATGCGCTCCAGAAAGCGAGAGCCTATGCGGAAGCGGTGCACATGCCCGTGCTTTCTGATGATTCCGGTATTATCGCTGATGCCCTGGGAGACCGGCCGGGCATTTACTCCGCCCGGTATGCAGGTCATCATGGCGATGATGAAGCGAACAATCAAAAGCTCATTGCAGATCTGACCCCTTATCATGGGGCAGAACGCCGGGGCAGGTACGTCTGCGTCGTCGCCCTCGTATGGCCGGATGGGAAAGCCATCACGGCGGAAGGAACCTGTGAAGGGATGATCCGGGACTTTTACGCGGGAACCGGCGGTTTTGGCTATGATCCTCTGTTCTACCTGCCCCAGCTGGGCAAGACCATGGCGGAAATTTCTATGGAAGAAAAAAACAAGATCAGTCACAGGGGACGGGCTCTCCGCGCACTTCTTGCCAAAATCAGAGAAGCGGATCTATAGAAGGCCGTCATCATGACAGGTTGTCTGCATGAAGAACTCATATAAAAGAGTATCGCATTTCCAAAAGAAAAATCATAAAATGTACTCTTATTTGTGTTATAATATACGATATAGTTTGGACATAGGGAGATAGAAGGAAGGAAGAATGGCAAAGCGGAAATTAAAACTGTATGGTTTTAACAACTTGACGAAGACGCTCAGCTTTAATATGTATGACATTTGTTATGCGAGCAATGAGAAGGACCGGAAGAAATATATCGCTTACATTGATGAAGAATACAGCGCAGAACGGCTGACAAAGCTCCTCACCAAAGTAGCGGATATGATTGGCGCCAGCATTCTGAATATTGCTTCGCAGGACTACGACCCGCAGGGGGCAAGCGTGACGATGCTGATCGCGGAAGAGCCGGTGGAAAATGAGAAAACCGATGTAGTCTGCCATCTGGACAAGAGCCATATTACGGTCCATACCTATCCGGAAATGCACCCGCAGGACGGAATCTGCACGTTCCGTGCGGACATTGATGTGTCGACCTGCGGCAGGATTTCCCCGCTGAATGCGCTTAACTTTCTGATCAACTCTTTTGAAGCGGATATCATTATCACCGATTACAGAGTGCGCGGCTTTACCCGTGACGTGAACGGCAGAAAAATTTTCATTGATCACCGCATCAACTCCATCCAGAACTATATTGAACCTGCCATCCGGCATAAGTATGATATGGTCGATGTTAATGTGTACCAGGAGAACCTGTTCCACACCAAAATGATGCTTCGCGACTTCAAGCTGTCAGATTACCTTTTCCATACAAAAGCGTCTGATCTGCCGGCGAAGGAAGTGAAGCGGATCCGCCGTCTGCTGAAACAGGAAATGGCAGAAATTTTCAACGGCAGAAATCTGCCTGCCGTAAAAGATTGACAGTGAAAAGGAGAGAATCATGGACTTAAGAGAAGAAGCAATGAAGCTGAGACAGGAAAAACACCAGATGATCCATACGGTCCTGAATGCACCGGTGGAAAATGCGCATGATCTGGCGGTCGTCTATACACCAGGCGTCGCTGCGCCGTGTCTGGCCATTAAGGAAGATGAAGATCTCTCCCTTTCCCTGACATGCCGCGGAAATATTGTGGCGGTCATTTCTGACGGAACCCGCGTCCTGGGCCTGGGAGATATCGGCGCGGCAGCGGCTATGCCCGTCATGGAAGGGAAAAGTGCTCTTTATAAACGGTTCGGCGATGTAGACGCGGTGCCGATCGTGATCAATACGAAAGATCCCGATGAATTTATCCATACGGTACAGCTTCTGGAAAAATCCTTTGCCGGCATCAATCTGGAAGACCTTTCGTCGCCGAAGTGCTATGATATTGAAGATACGCTGAAAGCGACCATGAACATTCCTGTTTTCCATGATGACCAGCACGGCACAGCCATCGCGGCTCTGGCAGCGGTACTGGGAGGTCTCCGCCTGGTAGGAAAGAAACTGGACGAAGTGAAAGTGGTCATGAACGGCGCCGGCGCCGCAGGAAGCGCCATTGCCCGGCTTCTTCTCGAAGCAGGCGTGAAAGACGAACATATGACCATCTGCAACAGCAAGGGCATTCTCTATGACAATGGCCGGCTGGACCGGGTGCAGAAAGAACTGGCAGCGAGAGTCAATCCGGAGAACAAGAGGGGAACCCTGGCAGACGCTGCCAAAGGAGCGGACGTCCTCATCGGCTGTTCCGCGCCGGGCGCTTTCACCAAGGCCATTGTAGAATCTATGGCAGAAAAGAATATCGTTTTCGGCATGGCCAATCCAGTGCCGGAAATGATGCTTGACGAAGCGAGAGAAGCCGGTGTCTATATTTTCGGTACTGGGAGAAGCGACATGCCCAACCAGGTGAATAATTCCAGCGTATTCCCCGGCCTCTTCCGGGGCGCCCTTGATGTGCGTGCCCGCCAGATCAATGAGCCGATGAAACTGGCAGCGGCATACGCGCTGGCCAATCTCATGAGCGATGATGAACTGGATCCGGATCACGTCGTCGTCAATGTCTTTGATCCCCGTGTACCGAAAGCGGTCGCCAAAGCCGTGGCCAAAGCCGCTGTAGAATCGGGCGTAGCGAGAGTGAAAGAACTGCCGGAACAGTATCGGGACTGATTGATCTGTCCATGTTTCAGAAGAGACCGCCTTCGGGCGGTCTTTTTTCTATGGTCAGTCATGTAAAGTTTTTATAATCCCAGAGACGATGATTTATGATAAAATAGAATCAAATAGTGAGGAAATTAAGCAGAATATGTATGAAATCATGATTTCCTCCAGGACATCATGGATGCTGTGCCAAAGAAAGGATTGATAGGAATGTTTGTAGTCAACCAGATGACAAGGAATCCCATTACAGTGACGCCGGATACGCCGGTGACAAAGGCTGCAGAATTGATGAAGAACCATAAAATCAACCGTCTTCCCGTATTGGATCATGACAAGATGGTAGGCCTGGTCAGTGACGGCGATATTGCCCGCAATTCCCCTTCGCCGGCGACCACATTGTCCCAGTATGAAATCCATTCTCTCCTGGACAATCTGAAAGTGAAAGACATTATGTCACGCCGGGTCATCGCCATCAATGAAGACGCGGCCATTGAAGAAGCGGCGGCCCTGATGGAGCGCAATAATGTAGGCGGACTTCCCGTACTGTCCAGTGTAGGCGTTGTGATCGGCATTATTACTGTCCGTGACATCTTGCGGGCATTTATCAATATGATGGGACTCACTGACGGCAAGACCCGCATCGCTCTCCAGGTGAAAGACCGGGTCGGCGCCATGGAAGATATTGCCGCTGTTCTCGCCGGAGATGGCGTTAATATTGACAGCCTGGTCACTTATAAAGAAAACGCCGGTGAATATGAAATCGTCATCCGCGGCGATTTCCCCAATCTGGCTGACAGCACAGCGAAACTGGAAGCCCATGGATACAAGGTCATACATACCACGAGAATCCAGTAAGTACGGTGAAAGGGAGAATATCTGCGGGTATTCTCTTTTT